>JBLIBC010000294.1:0-3017 GCA_047632015.1 Glaciecola sp. | reverse complement strand
AATTCAAAACTTACCAATGAGTAAGCAAAAGTCGGTTATCGAAACCAATCAAAAAAAATGGATGCGCGGCAACACTCAACTAGATGATATTTTAGTGTTTGGGGTTAAAGTTTAAATCAATTATTTATTCAAGCTTGAATGTTGATTGTATTCAAAAAAAGAATCTCTTCCAAGTCATAAATTTTTCATATTTTTGCGCTTGAATTTTATGTGTTCATGACTATTATACAAAGTCGTATCACAGTAAAATAAATTGGAAAACATGGGATGGTTTAAAAGAATAAAGGAAGGAATTGTTACTCCAACTACAGCAAAAAAAGAAACTCCTGAAGGGCTTTGGTATAAGTGTTCATCTTGTAATAAAGTAATGAGTACTGATGATCACGAAACTAATATCTGGACTTGTCCCAATTGCGATCATCACGAAAGAATAAATGCAAAAGAATATTTTTCCATATTATTTGATGAAAATAAATTTACAGAGCTTGCTCCAAAATTAGTATCAGCAGACCCTTTAAAATTTACTGACACCAAAAACTACAAGGACAGGTTAATTGCCGCTAGAAAAAAGACTGGATTAAATGACGCTATAACCTGCGCATATGGCAAAATTGACGGTCAGGAAATAGTCATTGCTTGTATGAATTTTAATTTTATAGGAGGTTCAATGGGTGCTGTTGTTGGTGAAAAAATTGCTCGATCAATTGATCATGCATTAAAATACAAAAAGCCCTTTTTATTGATCTCTAAATCTGGTGGCGCTAGGATGATGGAAGCAGCATTTTCATTAATGCAAATGGCTAAAACTTCAGCAAAACTATCTTTATTAGCCAAAGCAAAGATACCTTACATTAGTTTCTTAACCGACCCTACTACAGGTGGTGTCACAGCATCATATGCTATGCTTGGTGATTTTAACATTGCAGAACCTAAAGCGTTAATTGGATTTGCTGGACCACGGGTTGTAAAGGAAACTATCAAAAGGGACCTACCAAAAGATTTTCAAACCTCAGAATTTGTACTTGAGCATGGTTTCCTTGATTTAATTGTGGAGCGAAAAGACTTAAAAAAGAAAGTGTCACATCTAATTTCTTTGCTTAAAGGATAAAGTCACTTCTCCCCTGTTAAAATACAGTTAAATACATTTTGTAATATTAATTACTTTTAACTTTATTAGTACATTGGTACAGTGTATGCTTGTAAAGTAGCAGTCATGCATCTAAATAAAATTGAAACTCATGTCATTAAAAAAACGTCTTCTATTTATTATAACAGTTGTTTATTGTGGAGTTAGTTTTGCTCAAGGATATCACATCAAATTTGACATAAAACATTTGGACGACAGCGTAGTTTATTTAGCCAGGTATTATGGTGATAACAAATACATCAAGGATACTATTGAAGTAAACGGAAAGGAAAAGTTTTCCATAAAGGGTGACGTTGAATTACCTTGTGGAATTTATTTAATTGTACGTGAAAAAAGAAACTCCTACTTTGAATTCATTGTTAGCAACCAAAATTTCACTGTTATTTCGGACACCACTGATTTCATTAATAAAACATCGTTTGAAGGATCCCCTGACAACGAACAACTTTACGCTTATTTCAAATATGCTGGAAACTTAAGCAAACGCGCTGCTAACATTCAAAAAGAACTTAAGGCAATGGAGCCAAAAGAAGGAGAAGAGAAGCAAAAAAAAGATGCAAAACAAGACAAAAAAAAATCCATACTCAGAGGCGAACTAAAAGAAATTAATTTGAACATTGTCAAGTACAAAAATGACTTTATGATTAATAACCCAAACAATCCTATGACGGTGGTTTTTGGTATGCAAAAAGAAATTAAAATCCCTGACACTCTGTTGAACGACACCTCTTCATCAGCGGAAAGAAACAAATACCAATACTACTTACGACACTACTGGGACAACACTGACTTTAGTAGCTCATGTGTTTTAAGAACTCCCGTATTTCATGTTAAACTTCAACAATTTTTTGATAAGTACGTGCCACAACATTATGACTCAGCTGTAGTGTACATGGATGATTTAATTCAAAAAACGAGGATCAACGACGAGCTTTTTAAATACGTTGTAAATTATGTGACTTTCAAATGGGAAAGCGGAAAAGAAAAAAGAATGTGCTGGGACAAGGTTTTTCATCACATGGCTACAAACTATTACATGAAGGGAGAGTGCACTTGGACAGACTCTGTTCAGCTGGCTAAAATTGAATCAAGAGCAAAAGATTTAACTTATGTACTTTGTGGGGAAAACCCAATAAACTTGCAGATGAAATATTATCCTAAACCAGGACTGTACGACACAACCGGAACGCTTCATGAGCTTTACAAGGTTGATGCTGATTACCTCATAATGTGGTTTTGGGATTCTGATTGCGGGCATTGTAAAACGCAAACCCCTAAGCTATGGGACATGTACAAAAAGTACAAAGAACAAGGATTAAGCATTGAAGTATACGCGATAAATGTAGAACAAGAAAGCAAAGGCTATAAAGACTACTTACAGGAGCATAAATATACTTGGATTAATGTACAGGACACCGGTAATTTTAGTGCCTTCAGAAAGTACTACGATATATATAGCACTCCTGTTGCCTACATATTGAACAAGGAACGAGAACTAATTGGTAAAAGATTAGACCCTGAAGCGATAGATACTTTTTTAGAACAATACATCAAAGAGAAGGAAGTTAAAGTCGGTAAATAATACGCGAACAGTCTTGTCACTGTAAATAAAATTTGTATATCACTACTTTATGGTATTGCAAATTATAGGACTTTGATATACTTTTATCAAATGGATTTATTGAACCACCTTACCTCAGAATCTCTTAATGTTTTAAGCGAACAATCTAAAGACTCATCATCACTTCAAATTGATGTTTGTAAAAAGAGTAAATGCTGTAAAAAGTATAAAAAGAAAGGAAACAACTGTAAAAAGTGTCCTAAATTATAATTGATTTAATTTAAACATAGTCTTAATTAAAAGGAGTTT
>JBLIBC010000293.1:0-3033 GCA_047632015.1 Glaciecola sp. | reverse complement strand
TTTAAAGTAGTATCCATTATTTTTTTAGTACTAGAACTAGCATCATCAATTGGCATTGGATGGATACTGAACAAACTAATCGTAGCCTTTTTCAAGTTAAAAATTAACCAGCACGTAAAAACGATTTTATTAATCACTATAGGTTTCGGCGTGTATTTACTCGCTCATTTTGTGAGGGACTCTACTGCCGATTTACTTGGTCATGAGTTTTACATTGAACCTTTACTAATTTGTATTTTCGCAAGTTTTTTTGTCACCAACTACTCCACTGTGCGGCCAGAGTTTCAAAAAGTACTACATGAAACCGGCCCAATAATATACATTGCTTTCTTCACACTAACCGGAGCATCCTTATCCATTGATGTACTACTTACAGTTTACGGTATAGCATTTATATTATTCGCTGTAAGACTAGTAGGTACCATGACGGGATCTTTTATAGGCGGAGCAATTGCAAGAGACGAATGGAAGTTCATTAAAATTGGATGGATGCCGTTTATCACACAAGCCGGAGTTGGTCTTGGGTTAGCAACGATAATTGCTGTTGAATTTCCAGGATGGGGTGCACAATTTTCCACTTTGATGATTGCAGTAATTGTAATTAATCAAATTGTTGGTCCTCCGATTTTTAAGTATGCTATTCATGCAGCAAAGGAAAGCCATGAACGAGCCAAATTACATGAGTTTGACGGAGTAAGAGATGCCATTATTTTTGGTTTTGAAAGTCAGTCTATTGCCTTAGCTCGCCAACTTCAATCTAAAGGTTGGATTGCCAAAATAGCCACCTCCAGAAATGCTGACACTTTACAACTGTCCATTCCGGAAGACTTAGAAGTTGTGCACATTGACACACGAGATTTAGACACTTTAAAAAGTTTGGAAGCTGAAAAAGCTGAAGCAATTGTACTCTTACTTTCCGACAAAGAAAACCTTGAATTGTGTGAACTAATTTACGAGCACATAGGGACAAAAGAGGTTATTGTTAGGTTACACGAACGTCACTTCTTCGATAAGTTTCATGAGCTTGGCGCTTTAATCGTAGACCCTTCAACCGCTATGGTTGGGTTAATGGATCACCTGGTTCGTTCTCCAAATGCTACTTCCTTATTATTAGGTAACGAAAATAATCAAGATACGATTGATCTTGAAGTGCTTGATGAAGACTTATCCGGAATGGCTTTACGTGACTTAAGGTTTCCGTCTGACATCATTATTTTATCCATTAAGAGAAAGGACCAAATGATTATTTCACATGGTTACACTCGTTTACGAATGGGTGATGTCGTTACTATTGTTGGCTCAAAAGAAAGCTTAGAAAAAATGACCTTGATGTTTGAGCTAGCTTAAATTAACATAATCTTCTATCTTTGAACTTGATGAATTACATTCTTGTAGATACAAATAAAAAGAATTTTTTGCCTTTGACATATACTCGACCTGTGTCAGATTTAAGAATTGGTATTTACAAAATATCAGAAAAATGGGAAAAGTTGCTAGATGCTAAACCTTCCTACTTAACAGAATCATATTTAAGTGCGAAATACCCCGTTGAATACGGAGACAAAAATATCTACATCAATTCAAAGTTTTTACCTAAACCTGAATTAATAACTCAGATAAATGCATTGGAGGAGAATCAAAAATTAATTCATGGCGCAGACTGGGTTGCTGTTTGTTCCAGTAAAAATGAATTATTTATCTCAAGTTCGCAAAGCTCCTACCCTGCCGACACAGGTATCATTATCGAAAACTGGTGGGACTTATTCAAATACAATGGAGCTGAAATTGAAAACGACATCAGTAACTCCACAATGTTAAATTTGAGCTTCTTAAATGACAATATTTATATTATTGGTAACGAAGACAAATTGTATGTACATCCCAATGCAAAAGTTGATGGAGTTAGTTTTAACACTACACAAGGCAGTATTTACGTTGGAGAAAACACTGAAATCATGGAAGGCGCACTAATTCGTGGTCCTTTTGCCTTACTTCCTCATTCTACAGTAAAAATGGGTGCTAAAATATATGGAGGCACTACTGTAGGGCCCTATTCAAAAGTTGGTGGAGAAATTAAAAACGTGCTGATTCAGGGGTATTCTAATAAAGCTCATGAAGGATATCTAGGTAATTCTGTGTTGGGACAGTGGATTAATTTAGGTGCTGACACCAATTCGTCAAATTTAAAAAATACATTTAGCCCGGTAAATGTTTGGGATTATCAAACAAAAAAACTGGAAAATTCTGATGAAACTTTTATAGGTTGTTGCATCGGTGACTATTCAAAAACAGGTGTCAATACCATGATTAATACCGGGACTTGTATCGGTGTAAACAGCAACGTATTTGGAGAGGGGTTTCCCCCTAAGTTTATTCCTAATTTTTCCTGGGGTCACGACGATAAAATTAAATACGAAATCACCAAAGCGCTTGAAGCAAACAATCGAATGGCTGATTTCACAGGGGTTAAATTATCAAAAGCAGACAAAGAGATCCTCACCTATTTGAGCAAACGTAGAGAATGATTTTTAACTCAATCGACTTTATAATTTTTCTCATAATATTTTTTATACTGTGGCCTCTCTTCAGGAAAAACAGTACAAGTCGTTGGCTACTAATTGTAGTTGCTAGTTTTATTTTTTATGCCTGGTGGGATTGGCGATTCTTACTTTTAATCATTGGAAGTGGGCTGGTTGACTACCTTGCTGGTTGGGGAATTAAAAAATGGTCAAAATTTCGCACACCTCTACTTGCTTTTTCATTGATTATAAACCTTGGAGCACTGGCAATATTTAAATACTCGGAATTCATAGCAGTAATCATTCACGACCTATTCATCAAAATTGGAATTAACATCAACTTGATTGATAACATTCCGGAATTCGCATTGATACTACCTGTAGGTATAAGCTTTTATACTTTTCAATCTTTAAGCTATACCATTGACATCTATCGAGGACGACTTAAACCGACCAAAAACATCCTTCACTTTTTTGCTTATTTATCCATGTTTCCTCAACTAGTTGCTGGACC
>JBLIBC010000292.1:0-3067 GCA_047632015.1 Glaciecola sp. | reverse complement strand
TAGTATGAAAGCCTCCAATCCTCAGGTGATGGTTCAGGCTTACAGGTTATTGGTGAAAAACATGATGAAAGAAGGGATGAATTATCCACTTCATTTAGGTGTGACTGAAGCAGGGGATGGTGAAGACGGAAGGATAAAATCAGCTGTGGGAATAGGCACATTGCTGGAGGACGGATTAGGTGACACTATTCGGGTTTCATTAACCGAAGATCCAGAATTTGAAGCTCCAATTGCTAAATTATTAGCCGACAGGTACGTTGACAGAGCCCAAGGGGAAAAAGGTAACACTATCCAGAAAGTACAAATAAACCCATTTGAGTACCACAAAAGAAAAAGTGATTTAGCGTTGAATATTGGAACAGGAGAAGTGCCGAGAATCATTTGTGATTTAAGCGCATTGGATCAAATTCAGGCCGCAAATTTATACGCCTTAGGTTATCAATATTCTGTGCCTACTGATAAATGGACAATTACGGACACAGCAGTTGACTACATTTATGCAGGAAACAATGAGGTGTCATTTGCAATTCCAGGAACATTAGGTGTTATTCAAGATTATGATACTTGGATTTCTAATTCAAGTAAAAACCAGCACTACCCATTAATTGACGTAAAGACTTTACAGAAAATTAATATTCCTACGCAGACGAAGTTTGTTAGTGTGGATGCACAAGACGCTACTTTGGAGGATTTGGTGAATATTTCTAAAATTCCAGACACCGTCCTTGTGCTTAAAACCAAAAGTAGCCATGGGATGGCTCAACAAAGAAAAGTGTTCAACTTGTTGCTTTCGAATGACATAACTATTCCTGTAATTGTTCATCGTGAATATCAAAATTTAACATTCGAGCAGTTTCAACTTTACGCACCAACTGATTTTGGAGCTTTGATTCTTGACGGCCAATCTGACGGAATTTTTGTCACCTCTGATTTACCACTAAAAAAAGTGGTAGCTACGGCTTTTGGAGTGTTGCAAGCAACTAGAACAAGAATATCAAAAACAGAATACATTTCCTGTCCTTCTTGCGGACGAACTTTGTTCGAACTGCAAGAAACCACTGCTAAAATCCGAAAGCGAACTGATCATCTCAAAGGACTAAAAATTGGGATTATGGGATGCATTGTTAACGGTCCTGGCGAAATGGCCGATGCTGATTATGGTTATGTTGGATCTGGTGTTGGAAAGATTACTCTTTACAAAGGTCAAACAGTAGTTAAAAAAAGCATTCCTAGTGAACACGCTGTTGATGAATTGATCGATCTTATCAAAGACGGAGGTGATTGGGTTGAAGTTTAAATTAGCCCAAATATTGATGTAAATTAGTGACTAATTACTCCTTGGGATATATACGTTTAACGTAACTTCCTTTTTTAATTCAAAGTCAAAGTACTTAACCTGTTTAACGACAATATATTTCTGTTTGAAATCAATTCCATTATTTTTTAAACATGCTAAAACTTCAACTTGTAGAGGCGAGTTTTTGGGCAGTAAAAATATGACATCCCTAGGGTCAATTTTAGATTCATTGATAGCTGAATACATTGAAGGTGTTAATTCTGCATCAAACCATGAAAGGGAAAAAGGTATCTTATTAATTAGTAAAACCATTCCTCTATGGCGGTTATATGCAAACACATATTTTGCTTTATTTTTTTCTAAGAAAGCCAACTCCTTTCTTAATTTGTAAGTGCTATTATCGACCTTTAAGCCTTTTAAAAATTTTATTCCCTCAAGTTTGTTATTGCAATTGGTTAGAGCGGGTTGTCTGTATGGGTAGAAAACAGATGCTGTAATTACCTGAGAAGCGCATAATAATATTATCAAGCTGATAATGGAATATTTGTAAAACATATTTTTACTGGAGTAGACCAAGAGGTAAATCCCCACGAACACAAAAGCTCCGTAAAATAGAAATTGTGCCGAAAGACCATTGTTTGTGCCAAGAGAACCAGCAAACGGTACACTTAATAGACCCAGAAAAAGAATAACATTAACTTTTTTATTGTCAAGATACCGGCTCAGTAGCGCCCCAAACCAGATAAAAATATAACAATTTAACACTTGATATTCACTGTCTTGTCCACCTTTCCAATAATATTCTAGCTCTGTTATTACGATCAAAATTAACACATTAAAATATTTATATAAATTTGAAAATTTAAGAACTGTCTCTTTCTTGAACTTGAACAAGTTGAACTTCAAAATAAGAAAAAGCGAAAATATCAGGATCAAAGGATACATTAACTTGTTTAAAAGCACCTCTGAATTCCATAAATATTTTTTAAATATAGCTTCTATCGAATGGCCAGTATTATCATCTAATATTCCTAAAGTTGTAGCTACATAGTTTTTCAAAGTGGGAATTATTTTTCCGGCCCCTAGGCTCACTCTTTGTAGCGAAAGTAAAACCCCAACAACAAATGAAGTGGTGTAAATGAAAGTAAATTTTATAGTGTTACGGTTTAAGGATTTTCTTCTACTGAGCACGTAGATAGTTGATATAACGATTACCGGAAATAATAAGATGTTTGTTATTTTAACAAAAAACAAAAATACAAATAGTCCTCCTAAAGTGAAGGAGTAAGCAACTTTATAAAATATATTGTTAGCGTTAATACTTAGCAACCAACACCCAGTTATTAGGCCCATTAATATTGACGACATAGAGTTATAAGACAATGCTAATGGAGCCCAAGTGTAACTCAACAACATACCACTCAATACCACATTAAAAAAAATGAGTTTATCTGTAATCTTCTTATTACCAGTAAATTTTTCGAAACCTATATATAATATTGCTGAAGCAACTATAGTCAGCACAAGTCTAATCAACCTCACGCCAGGCAAAGACAATTCAAAAATTGAAAAAAAATTGTTGAATATCATATGAAATGATGCTCCTGATAAATTTGGATTATCAAAAAAAGTGTATCCCAAATAATAAAAACTTTCATCGCTCCAGTCCAAGCTGCGGTAGCAACTCCAAATTATTGTCAAGACTACCAAACAGTTTATTGTCATTAAAAAAGCTGACAATGAGCGGGTTAGAGTGTTCTTGTTTTTCAT
>JBLIBC010000291.1:0-3070 GCA_047632015.1 Glaciecola sp. | reverse complement strand
AGATAATTTAAGACTTAATTTTTACAAGTTTACGATTTTTATTCTTCATAATAATTTGATGAGTCTTTTGGACGAGCTACCATCGTTAATTTGAAGAATCGTTTGGATGCTTTTATTTGAATTGAGAGACAAAAAATGGAACCACCAATAAATTGGGTTTTCCGGTAGGCTTTTCAGCTTAAAATGAACTGTTGTGGAGTGATGATTAATGTCGAAGGAGAAATCAATTAACGACACATCCTGATGTTTATTAATTTTCAACTTGAACACATAGGTAATTTTACTAACATCGTCCAACTTTCTAATAAATTGGTTGACTCAAAATATTCAGGTTTTACCAAAGGATCACCAGGGTAGACATAGCTATTAGCCACAAAATTATTACTGATACTATTTAGTGCGATTGCAAGTATGGAATATAATTTTTTCATACTCATTTACTTTATGCCAAGATATGTCTTTCCATTGTAAATTGAGTGCTTAACAAATCACCTACGAGGATGAATTGGGGTAAATCACAAATCACAATGTGATATTAGTCACTTGTATATTATTTTAGTATTTATCGCAAAAAAATAGTGATTGTTAGTAAACTTCAATTGTTGTATACCGTACCTGTGTGGGTATTTTCGCCAATGAAATTTTAAGATATTAAATATTTGAAGTTATGAAAAAAACAGTTTTAGCCCTTGGCATAATGTTGACCCCTCTGTTGTCTTTTGCCCAAACAGGTATTGATGAAGCAAAATTAGATAGCATTTTATATGGAGATTACGATGCTCAAACAGATGTGTGGAGCGTAGTAACAAAAAAAGTATTCTTTAGATATAATGCTATTGGGCTGTTGTCGGAAGTTACAACTATGAAAGAAGATTTAGGGATTATGAATAAGGTTAAGCAGTCTATTTTGATTTATAATGATCAAAAATTAGTAGAGACTGAAGAAACGTGGAGTTACGAAGGGGTTACTGGCAGTAAAGAATTCTTGAGGTATAAGTATGATATATCCGGATATATTACTTTGAAAGAGACCTCATATGCACCTTTGGTAGGAGATTATACGAAATTTTCTAAAATAGAGACTCTTTATTCTGAAGAAGGAGACACTTTAGAACAAATAGTATATAATTGGAACAGTTGGGATGATTCCTGGATTAAAGAATCCCTGATAGAGCAATCCTTTAATAAATTAAAGCAAATTGTAATTCACAAGCAAGAAATATTCGATTATGCTGGATTAAAAATTGTAAGTACAGATGATTATTATACTTACGAAGAAGATAGTTTGGTTGAGCAAATTACTTGGAAAAAGGAGGGCATCGAAGATATTAGGGAGCATAAAAAACAGACTTTTCATTACGATTATTTGAATAATCGACATGTTCAAACTTTAATTTATGCAAAGGATGATGATTGGATTAAAACCGGGGAAGTAAATTACAGTTATACTGCCTCTGGACAGGTCGCTAAGACTGAAGAGTTAGAGGTCGGTTCGGGTTCTTCCGAAGTTATATCTAGAGCACTTATCGCTTATAACGACTCAGGAGAGATCTTGTCTCTAAGTTCATTCAGTAAGTTTTGGGGCGAATCATATCTTGTTTTTAAACTGGAGAATGTTTTTTCACAAACAGGGTTGCAAAAACAAAAACAAATTATTTCATTCGGGGATGATCTGGAAGATGTATTGCCTTTCTACCACGTTCATTATGATTTTATTGAGAGCGAAAATTATAATTACTTCAAAGACTTTGGTGGGGAATTCGGTTTGGACAACAAAAAAAAGATTAATGTCGGTGAGGAGGCTTTTTATGAAGATGGTACAGCGATTCTCATATCATTTAAATACTATTACTCTGATAAAGTTCAATCAAAACGTGAAATCAATACGAGTGCAGTATCAATTTTTCCAAATCCAGCTCATGATTTCATTCAAGTAAGCTCTGATGAATTTGACGCTTATGAGGTTGTTAATGTTACTGGATCAACTGTAATTTCAGGTAATATAACGAGTGCAAAAATTAATATTGAAAGTTTAAGTTCAGGAGTATATTACTTGTTATTAAAAAATAAACTTAATCAAGTAACCAAGCCTTTTGTAGTGAAGTAGCAAAAGCACACTTTAACGACTTGTATAAGTTCTTCAAATTAAGGGTTGGCTGTTCGTTTAAAAAAGCTCTCTTGCTTTTTCCAATGCGCTTTCAATTCCTTCCACTTTATTCCCTCCAGCGGTGGCGTAAAATGCTTGCCCACCACCACCACCTTGGATTTCTTTGGCTAGGTCGCGGATAATTTTTCCAGCGTTGAGGTCTTTTTCTTTGCTGATGTTTTCGCTGATAACTATCGTTAAGTTTGGTTTTCCTTTGATTTCGGCACCTAAAACAAGAAACAAATTGTCTACTTCGGCTTTCATTTGAAAAGCTAAATCCTTCATGGCGTCTGCAGCAGTAATGTCTACTTTGGTGGCTAAAAAGTTTACGCCGTTGATGTTTTCAACTGCTTTTAATAAGTCACCTTTAATGTCTTTGCTTTTTTCTTTTTGAAGCTTTTCTAATTCCTTTTGTAGGGAATTGTTGTTATTCAATAAACCCTGAATTTGCTTTTTTAAATCCTTTGGGTTTTTTAATAACTCACGAACATCGGCTAATAAATCAAATTCCTTGTTGATGAATTCGTTGGCTTTTTCCAGGGTAATTGCCTCAATTCTCCTCACGCCTGATGCCACAGCCGACTCACTTGTAATGATGAATTTCCCTATTTGAGCAGCAGATTCAACGTGGATACCACCACATAATTCTACTGATTCTCCAAATTGGATTACCCTTACTTTTTCCCCGTATTTTTCACCAAATAAAGCCATCGCTCCTTGCGCTTTTGCCTCTTCAATGTTAGCGTCTCTGTTTTCTTTCAAAGCGTAGTTTTCCAAAATACCTTGGTTTACTATGTCGCTTATTTGTTCTAACTCCTCCTTGCTTACTTTTTGAAAATGTGAAAAGTCAAATCGTAAATTTTTTGGAGTGACTAAAGATCCTTTTTGCTCCACATGTGTACCTAATACTTTTCTTAAAGCGTG
>JBLIBC010000290.1:0-3120 GCA_047632015.1 Glaciecola sp. | reverse complement strand
GCCTTAGTAATCAATCCCGTTTTGATTGCTTTAATGGCAAGAATGAGCAACAAGGGAGTGAAAATACTAGCTACTGTGATTGCGGCAATAGGCTTAATCATCACTTTCAAACTAGACGCTGGTGCTGGTAACATGTTAGTATTTATTGGGGTATTTATTTTAATTAACCCTCGATTTATCAGTCCAACTACTACTAGGTTTCAGGAGTCTTTTTTACCTAAATTAGAAAATCGTTACAAGTTATTCTTGAGTTATGCTTTAACAAGGTTCCGTCCTATTTGGATTTTATTAGGTGTTATTGGTCTTTTTGGAGCATCTATAGGGTTACTTAAAGTACTTCCTCCTAAGGTGGTTTTCTTCCCTGCGAACGAACCAGCATACTTAAATGTATTCATTGAGAAACCAATTGGCACGGATATCAAAGTCACTGATAGTGACGCAAAAATGATTGAAGAAAAAGTCATTAATTTTTTCAATAGAGTACCCGGAACCTACACGAAAACACTCAGTGACGGATCAAAAGAACAGGTAATTTTTGAAAACGACAGCCTGATGTTTTTAGTAAAATCAATCATTACCCAAGTAGGTAATGGTACCTCCGATCCTGCCAACGGTCCATCAATGGCAAACACCCCTGAAAAAGCAAGAGTTCAAGTTTCTTTTGTGGAATACGTGGACAGGCAAGGAGTGCTAACTAGTGACATCATGAATTCTGTAAGGGAGGAAGTTTCCGGAAATCCAGGTGTTTCAGTGGTAGTAGACAAAGATCCGGCTGGACCTCCTATGGGGAAACCAATTAACATTGAAATAGCAGGTGACAACTACGAAAAGCTTGTAAATGAATCTGAAAAAATGCTTCAGTTCATAAAAAATAGCAATGTGGAAGGTGTGGAAGAGCTGAAAATGAATATTGAAACCAGCAAACCTGAACTGATCATTAATATTGATGCCCAAAAAGCAAGACGTTTGAACATGTCCACTGCCCAAATTGGCATGACGATCAGGACAGCTTTGTTTGGTAAAGAAGTATCCAAGTTTAAACAAGGAGAAGATGAATACGACATCACTGTTAGGTTAAACGAGTACACACGAAACAACATTGATAATTTGATGAATCAAAGAATCACATTCCGTGATATGTTAACTGGTAAAATTCGTCAAGTTCCGATATCCGCTGTAGCAACTGTTGGAAAGTCATCCACCATCTCGTCGGTAAAAAGAATCGACTTGAAAAGAACGATCTCTCTCCAGTCCAATGTCCTTGACGATTACAACCCAAATGAAGTGGTGGCTGCCTTAAAAAAAGTACTTGAAGAATACGAAATTTCAAATGGATTAACCTGGAATTTTACCGGACAGCAGGAAGAACAAGCTAAAGAATTGGAATTCTTAGTGGTTGCTCTTGGCATTGCTATCTTTCTAATTCTTCTGATTATTGTTGCGCAGTTTAACTCTATATCAGCACCAGCAATTATCTTATTTGCCGTGTTGTTGAGTTTCACAGGTGTATTTACAGGACTTATCATGGCCAGGATGGAATTTGTAATCATTATGATGATGATTGGAATAATATCCCTTGCAGGAGTCGTTGTGAATAACGCAATTGTGTTAGTGGATTATACCAAATTACTGATCACAAGAAAAGAATTGGAACTAGGAATTTCAGGAGAAAGAGCTGACAAACTACCAGTACACCTTGTAAAACAAGCAATTGTGGATGGAGGAAAAACAAGATTACGTCCTGTAATATTGACTGCCATCACCACAATACTAGGATTGCTACCAATGGCAACTGGGTTAAACATTGATTTCTTTGGACTTTTTGGAAGCTTTGACGCTAACATCAGTGTTGGAGGAGACAACGTGATTTTTTGGGGACCAATGGCTTGGACCATTATTTTCGGCCTGAGTTTCGCTACGTTCTTGACGTTAGTGATCGTTCCGGTTATGTTCTATTTAACTTTGCGATTAAAGTACAAAGCTTTGGGAATTAAATAAAACGTACTTACTACTGCTGATCTACTTCACAATGATATTTTTGGCAACTTGAGCGGACAAACTTAAACGTGTTTCATTTTCAAGCTCGACCACATAAGAATTGTCATACTCGATAACTTGTACCACTGAAATTTCAGTACCAAGTCGCAATCCACTTGTATCTAAGTATTGCAAAAATTGGGAAGAGTGATCTTTCACCCCAACCATGATCACTTTCTCCTTTTCATTCACTTGATCTAATGTTTTGTCATGCTTTTGCAAAAACACACCTTTTTCATCAGGAATAGGATCTCCATGAGGATCAAACCTCGGAAAATCTAGGTACTCGTCTAATCTTTTTACCAATTCTGATGAATCTATGTGCTCCAATTGTTCAGCAATTTGGTGAACCTCATCCCATTTAAACTTAAACCTTTCCACTAAAAAAGTTTCCCATAACCGGTGTTTTCTAATCACTTTTAACGCAATTTTTTCACCTGATTTTGTTAAAGTAACTCCTTTGTATTTGGCGTACTTGATCAACTTTTTATCACCTAGTTTTTTAAGCATGTCACTTACCGTAGGTGATTTAATTTCCAATAATTCTCCAATGGATTTAGTAAGTACTCCTTTGGGTTGAATTTTTGTCAGCTTATAAATGGCCTTTAAGTAATTCTCTTCTGTTTGACTTGATTTCATTTAAAAAGTATAGGTATGCTACAAACTTATAACAAACAATCTACAATTAAATGTAGATGTATAAAATAAAAAGATTAGCCTACTCGAATCTTTTAATTAGCTTTGTAAAAAATTACTCAGATGAACAAAGTACACGCAGGTATACTCAAACCGAATAGCTTTTCGGGATTTTCACCGAACGTTATTGTTTTCTTTCACAAGGCAAAAAATTCAATCATAGCCATAGCTACGTTTTTATTTTTTAACGATGAGAAAGGGAAAAAGAACAAGATGAAAAACCGAAAAGCTATTCGGTTAGAGTATTCATTATTAATGTTTTTAATCGCATTGACATTTGTAAGTTGTGAAAAAACATTGCCTTCCGCTCCTGAAGAAAACGAATTATTGGATGGTCCAATGGAAGGTTTAACTTCCTCTGAAAAATTAGAGTTTTTTAGAGGCGAT
>JBLIBC010000289.1:0-3146 GCA_047632015.1 Glaciecola sp. | reverse complement strand
AAAGCCGCGTACAAGCCAAACACAGGTGGCAATCCAGCAATCATAGCATATGCCATCCCTTGCGGAATTAGTATAATACCGACAGTTAATCCAGCAGGAATGTCACCCAACAGTTGCTTTTTACTGTAAGTCGTAATCCAACCTAGGAAAGGAATGTTTTTTTTAAAGTCCATGCTTTTAATACTACAATATTCTACCCTTGTAATTACAATTGGTAATTTAACAATGCTCTTACTTGTAAAGGTGACGACATTAATACTTTTACACAGCTACATTTGTTACACAACAACTGTATTGTCAATACTCCAATACTGTTAACCTGTTACGATGAATCTGTATTTTTTCTTCTCTTTCGAACCTTTTAAGCAACCTCGATATTACAACTCTAGATGTGTTCAATTCGTAAGCAATATCTTGATGTGATATGGACAGCTCGTTGCTTTTAGATATTATCACTTTATTTCGAAGATATTTCAACAAGCGCTCGTCCATGTTCATGAAAGCTAACGTATCAATAGCGTCCAGCATTTCATACAACCTCCCGTTATAACTTGAAAATACAAAATCTCTCCAAGTTTTGAATTTAAGCCACTCTTCCATTTTTTCAACAGGAAGCAACACTAGTTCTGTATCGTTTTCGGCAACAGCTTTTATTTCACTTCGAGATCTCCCCATACAACAACTCATTGTCATTGCGCAGGTATCTCCTTTTTCTAAAAAATAAAGTAGTAATTCGCCTCCCTCTTCATCAACTCGTAACACCTTTATTGCTCCACTAATAAGCAGTGGCATGTGTTTAATATAGGAGCCAATGTCAATTATTAAATCTCCCTTTGAAAAGGTCTTAAGTACGCCACATGCTATAATTTCCGACAGTAAATCGGCTTCAAATAATTTTTCGTAATGACTTGAAATGCTCTTGCTCACAATCGATAATTTAAACTTTTAATTTTCATGTACTAAACATGTCCCTGAGCAACCATAGCATCAGCAACTTTTATAAACCCAGCAATATTAGCCCCTTTCACATAATCAACATAATCACCATCCTGACCATACTTGACACAAGCTTCGTGAATACTAGTCATGATGTCCTTTAACTTACCGTCAACTTTTTCTCTAGTCCAACTTAACCTTGTTGAATTTTGACTCATCTCCAGCCCTGATGTCGCAACACCTCCAGCGTTAGATGCTTTTCCTGGTGCAAACATGATTCTCTTTTCAACAATCAATTCCAATGCCTCTGGCGTGGTAGGCATGTTGGCCCCTTCGGCTAATAAAATCATCCCATTATCCAACAACTTTTTAGCATCGTCCACGTTCAATTCATTTTGAGTAGCACATGGAAAGGCTATATCACAA
Organism: Glaciecola sp.; assembly: GCA_047632015.1. GTDB lineage: Bacteria > Bacteroidota > Bacteroidia > Flavobacteriales_C > JBLIAZ01. Next base: position 1,784 of record JBLIBC010000289.1, on the reverse strand, counting down.
GCCACACCCCATGGTTTTTCTCCTTCAAAATATTCACATCCGAATTCCTTAGCGTAAATCTCGATTCTTCGTCTTTTAATGTTTTTCAATTCCATGATGTAGGCCAATTTTTCAGTAGTAATTCCATCCTTATCATAAACATATCCCCTAGAATCTGACATGGTTACCACCTTTGCCCCTAGCTCAATCAATTTTTCACAAGCGTACTGTGCTACATTACCTGAACCAGAAATCACAGCTCTTAGTCCTTTGAAATCTTTGCCTTTCATTTTAAGCATTTGCTCGGCAAAATATACTGCACCATACCCTGTTGCTTCAGGCCTAATTAGGGAACCACCAAAACTGACTCCTTTACCAGTAAGCACCCCAATGAAAGTGTTGTTAATTCGTTTATACTGTCCAAACATGTATCCAATTTCCCTTGCTCCTACTCCAATATCCCCCGCTGGCACATCCGTATCATTCCCCACATGTCTTGAAAGCTCCACCATGAAGCTTTGACAAAATTTCATTATTTCATGATCCGATTTTCCTTTTGGATCAAAATCGGCTCCACCTTTTCCTGCTCCCATTGGAAGCGAGGACAAACTGTTTTTAAAGATTTGCTCGAAAGCCAAAAACTTTAAAATAGACTGGTTCACACTTGGATGAAACCTCAACCCTCCTTTATATGGCCCAATGGCACTGTTTATTTGAATTCTGTATCCACGGTTTACCATGTATTCTCCTTGGTCACTTATCCATGGTACCCTGAATGAAATAATTCGTTCAGGCTCGATCATCCGCTCAAGTATTTTAGCTTCCTTGTATTTTGGATTTTCTTCAATGTAGGGAACAATTGTTTCCGCTACCTCCTGAATTGCCTGTAAATATTCTGTTTCACCTTCGTTTCGGGATGATGCCATTGACATGAATGCATCAATTTCTTTTTGATATTTGCTCATAACAGTGTGTTTATCTTGTAATTTAAAGTACGTAAATATTATGTAAAAGGTTATTCTATTACTTAAATAGTTGTTAGTTATTACATGTTGAATAACCATGCTATCTTTATAGCTTGTCACCAACCAGGAAAATAATTCACATTGACATGGACGCTTTTTTTGCGTCTGTGGAACAACGTGATTTTCCTGAACTAAAAGGCAAGCCAGTTGCTGTGGGAGGAAGCAAAGACCGAGGTGTGGTAGCTGCCGCTAGCTATGAAGCAAGAAAATTTGGGGTGAGATCGGCGATGTCTTCCAGGTTGGCAGCAAAAAAATGTCCTGAATTAATTTTTCAAAAACCTCGATTTGATGCATACAAGGAAGTATCCAATAAAATTCACGAAATATTTAAAGAGTACACGGATTTAATTGAACCTTTATCGATTGACGAAGCGTACTTGGATGTGACAGAGAATATAAAAGAAATAAAATCCGCCACAATCATTGCTAATGAAATCCGAAAAAGCATATTTGAAAAAACGGGACTTACTGCATCGGCAGGAATATCCTCCAACAAGTTTGTAGCTAAAATTGCGTCAGACGTTAATAAACCAAACGGCTACTGTTTGATTCACCCTGACGAGGTAGAATCCTTTATTGAATCACTTCCTATTTCAAAATTTTATGGCATTGGAAAAGTGACTGCAAAAAAAATGAACAGTTTGGGAATTATCATGGGAAAAGATTTAAAGCGATTAAGCCTTGAGTTTTTAGTGCAAAATTTTGGAAAGTATGGGCGACATTACTACCAAATTTCAAGAGGAATTGATAATAGAAAGGTAAACCCCCACAGAATTAGAA
>JBLIBC010000288.1:0-3195 GCA_047632015.1 Glaciecola sp. | reverse complement strand
TACTTGAATTTATAACTCTCAAAAAGGGGTTAACCCAAATTTCACTGTCAATAAAAGGAAACGGGTTTTTGCAATCTGTCAAAGTGGTACCATAGCAATCTCGGTGCACCATCAAGTTAAATTGATTATTAATTGTATCGTAAGCTAATTGAAAATTATTTGGATTGAATCCATGTCCTTGATCACCATTCACAATTCTATAAGCGTTGACTGTGCAAATGTTGTCAATGTTAATTAATGGTAGTAGGGCAGTGGTATCCTTATTCCTTATGGCATTGTTGAGCTTCATGTACTGGTTAATGATTTGGTTTTGCATCTTTTTACTTAAGCTTTTTGTGGTTGATACTGTTTGTGTAATATTGGCTTGCAAATCAGATACACTTTCTTCTCCATTAAAAACTAAAGAACCGTCGACGTCTTTATTGAATAAAACCCACGGCAGTCCTCGGGTTTCAAAAAACTGATCATTTACTTGTTCTTCAATAAAGTATAAGTAGTCATTGTGTGAGTTTATTTGCCCTAATACCAAACTATAATCAGCGACTGGTAATTCAAATTTGTTGGACAAAAGTTCAGTAAAGGCCGATGTCATTTGAATTCGGTTGTAAATAATCAACTTTATTTATTTATTTATTTTGCTGAAAAAGGTGATTCGTCTTTGAACTTAATTTTAAGTGAAAAGTGTTACCCAAATTTATGCACGTATGGAGTTCTCCCAAAGGATTTAATTGCCACCTCATAATCTTTGGAGTTATAGTGTAAAACAGCTTTTTTCCATGAATTATGCAAGTTGTAGTGTTCGTGAAATATTACATTCTCACTTCCTAGTCCTTCACCAACGTACTCTTTATAAAGGTCTTAAAATTGTACTTTATTACTGAATGTTACTTTGATAGTAGGAATGTGATTTTTGTCAATAAAACCTTGATCAGGTACTGCGAATATTGAAGCGGTTTTTACCCTCGTGTTTTGACGGTTTATGACCACAAGAAAACAACCCAAAAATATTAACCCAAAAATACAAGCTATTTTATAGCGCTTCATTACACTTTAAGTTGGGATGCTACAAATCCTGTGCTCCAAGCGGCTTGAAAGTTGAATCCTCCAGTCACTCCATCCACATCAATTACCTCACCTGCAAAATAAAGTCCTGGACACACTCTGCTTTCCATCGTGTTCATGTTAACCTGGGACAAGTCAACGCCACCACAAGTAACGAACTCCTCTTTAAAAGTAGTTTTTCCTTGCACTTGATATATGTCGTTAAACAGTGTGTTTACCAGCTTGTTTAATTGTTTTTTTGGACACTCAGCCCAAATGGTAGTTTCGTCTATGTTAGAACGCTTTAATAAATAGCTCCAAAGTCTGCTTGTTATTTGTTCATATGGATTCGCGTTAACTATCTTCTTTTTATGGTTTAAGATTTGAGCTTGTTGAAGACCCCTTCTGACGATCTCTTCATTTTCATGCCCCGTCCAATTCACCGAAATCGAAAATTCATAATTTTTGTCCGCAAGAACCCTAGCACCCCATGCGGACGTCTTTAATATTGCTGGACCACTCATTCCCCAGTGCGTCAATAGTAAAGGACCTGCTTGTTGAATTTTACTTCCTTGCACTTTTACTATAGTATTTGGTGCGACAACCCCCATTAAATCAGCTGTATTTTCCTTAGGCATATTAAAAGTAAACAAGGATGGGACCGGCGATTCAATTTGGTGGCCAAGATTTTTTAACCAATCAAATCCACTCAGTTTAGCACTTCCTCCTGTTGCAACGATAACCTTATCGTAGTGATGTTCAATATCATTACTTGTTATCATAAAGTGATCCTCAACACTCCTAAGTTCCTCAACCGCAAAACCTAACTTGATATTTACGCCCAGTTTATCCACCTCATCATGAAAGCAATTAATTATGGTGTGTGACTGATCAGTAACAGGAAACATCCTGTTGTCAGTTTCCGCCTTTAATTCAACACCTCTTGCTCTAAACCATTCAATGGTATGTTCAGGGTTGAACCGATAAAATACTTTTTTAAGTTTTTTTCCTCCTCGAGGGTAAAAATTCAGCAACTTGCCCACATCCATGCAATTGTTTGTCACATTGCATCTTCCACCTCCTGAAACTTTTACTTTAGATAAAGTCTTTTGAGATTTTTCAAGAATATCAACTTGGAAATTGGGGTAGTTTATTTTACAATTTATAGCTGCAAAAAATCCTGCTGCTCCACCACCAATAACTGCTACCTTTTTACCTGATGAAGACATGTTGTAAAGTTACGTGGAAATTAAGCAGGTATTTCAAATTCTCGAAAATTAAACTGTTTTGAACTCAAAAAATTCACATCACCAATGTTGTTGCTGTACAAACTACCTGTTCCTAAACCTTGAGGCATTTTGTTACCGGTGGCAAAAGTAAATTGTGCTATTGCGCTTAGTCCCACATTGCTTTCTAAAGCTGATGTTATCCACCAGCCTACACCGTAAGTTTGTGCAATATTTATCCAACCTTCTGTGCTTTTAAAACCGCCTACAAGACTAGGTTTTAAAATCAAGTATTGTGGTTTAATGGTTTGAACTAACTGTTGTTTTTTCGCCCATCCAACTATTCCAATCAGTTCCTCGTCCAACGCTATAGGAATAGGGGAGTTGGCGCATATCGTTTTCATTGCTTTCCATTTCCCCGCCTTGATAGGTTGTTCAATAGAATGAATGTCAAATTCACTAAGCCTTTCCAGCTTAACTAGAGCTTCTTTGATTGAAAATGCACCGTTGGCATCAAGACGTATGTTCAGTTGTTCTTTTGGGTATTTACTTCTTACCTCACGTAACAACGAAATTTCATCTTCAAAATTAAGAGAGCCAATTTTTAATTTTATACAATCATAACCTTCGTCCAACTTGTTTTGAATTTGCTCTTCCATGAACTCAATATCACCCATCCACACCAATCCATTAATTTCAATGCTTTTAGATCCTGCTGTAAAAGCGGACGGAAACAATTTTCTTGTTCCACCTTGTTCTAAATCTTTTAAGGCCATTTCCAATCCAAAGTATATACTAGGGTAGTCTATTAAACGGTCAAACATCCATGCTTTGTAATTGTTGATGTCCTCACAAATATCTCGGAGCAAACTTTCGTAATCCTCTTTGGGATCAATACTCAAACCCCATAAAGGACTGCATTCTCCTA
>JBLIBC010000287.1:0-3205 GCA_047632015.1 Glaciecola sp. | reverse complement strand
TGAAACTGAAATGCATGAAAGCAGGTTTGCATTTTTAGGAACAGGAAAAGAAATTTTTAGGGGGTTCATCAAAGCAATTTTAATTTTTGGAGTTTGGTATGCTGGGATGATGTACATCGTTATTCAAATGCAAACTGGTGCTGATGTCATGATGTTTTTAGGGTTGTATTATTTATGGATGTTTATTTTAATGTTAATCATGCCCTTAGCAATTGTGGGTAGTTTAAAATACAGGTTATCAAGAACTACATGGAGAGGTATTCACATGAAGTACAGTGGTAATGTAAAATCCATGTATGGGGTTTTCTTAAAAGGAATATTACTGTCCGTTATTACTTTTGGTTTTTACGGGCCTTGGTTTATCGTTAATGTTCGAAAAGAAATAATGAAAAACGTAAAATTAGGGGATCTCAAATTTAACTTTATAGGAGATGGAGGTTCATTTTTTGGAATTTCGATTGCTGGTTACCTTTTGTCAATAATTACCCTTGGGATTTACTCTTTTCAGTGGAAAGCAAACATCCACAATTTTTACATCGACAACGTAACATTGCAAAGAGGAGAAGAAAATGCTAAATTGAAAGCGAGTACAACAGGTTTAGGTTTTTTTAAATTACAAGTTGGAAACATGTTCATAGTAGCCCTTACTTTTGGTCTCGCTACTCCATATGCCATCATTCGAACACTAAAATATTATACTGAAACCTTGGACATGAGTGGTGACATTAATTTCGACGAAATTAAACAAGAAGAAATTGACGACGCTGATGCCACCGGAGACAGCTTGTTAGACGCATTTGAAATGGATATAGTATAACATGTTTTTTGCCGAATACACCGACGGAAAATCAGCGAAAATTCATCAAGTAAAGGTTTTTTTTTACGAAAGGAATTTAAAAATCGAAGGTTTTGGATTCGATCTGGACTGGCAGTACGATGACCTTAATCGAGCGGAAAAAACTAAATCTAACTTTTCCTTGTTTAAAGGCGATCAATTCCCATTTGAAAGCTTGTCTTTTGATGATCCCAATGCCTATGAAGCATTCCAAAACATTGCCCCTCAAAGTGCTATTTTTGATGAATCACATCTGAAATTTGCAAAAGCTGGATCCAAAGCCTATGTTTTTGGGTTTATTGGAATCGCTGTTGTATTAGCACTATTTCATTTTGTTATTATTCCAGTATCAGTAAATGTAATAGCCGAGAACTTCCCAAAAGACATGGAAGCAAAACTTGGCGAAAATTACATAGCAATTGCGGGTGAATATGGCATCGTGAGTGAAAAAAAATCAGAACTGCTTACCACTTTTGCTCAAGAGATAGACTTTGATACCGACTATGATTTGCAATTTTTTGTGGTGGAAGCAGACATGATTAATGCTTTTGCCCTTCCTGGCGGAAAAATTATTGTATTCTCAGCCTTAATCGACTCCATGACAAATTACCACCAGCTCATCAGTTTAATGGGGCATGAAACAGGTCATGTTGAACTTAGGCACTCGCTACAAAGTATATTCAAAGAACAGTCCTACTCGATTCTATTAAGTGCCATATCAGGAGGTAATAGCGAGATCATTGAATCCTATATTGGTGTTGCAAGCACGTTAAATTCATTACATGACAGCAGATCACATGAACAACAAGCCGACAATTACGCCTTGAAAGTTCTTTTGTTAAACCACAGTGACCCCAACGGCGTTGTAGAATTATTTGAAATTTTAGCTAGTGGCGGCGGAGATAGCTACATCCCTGATTTACTCAGTACTCACCCTAGCGCTAAAAATAGAATTGGAGAACTTACCAAGCAAATCGAAGAACTAAAAAGTCCTGAAATTTTACAAAATGAAGTCCTGAAAAATTTATTTGAATCACTTCAAGTAAAAAAGAAAGCCGATACGGAAGAAGATTAAATTGAAAGCCCATACTTGATAAAAATCACATTATTAATTTATTTGTAATGGGAAAAACAAGTATCTTCGCCACGCACAATTAATGCGTTGTATCTATGTATGAAATCTTGATATTCTTAGCGGCTCAACACTTTTTGTCGCTCTTTATGCAAACATTCTTTTTGCACCGTTACTCCGCGCATCAAATGTTTACGATGTCAAAATTTTGGGAAAAGGTGTTTTTCGTGTGCACATGGTTGCTGCAAGGTCCTTCCTATTTATGTGCAGCAACGTACGGTAAAATGCACAGGATGCACCACGCATTTGCTGATACCGAAAAGGATGTTCATTCGCCTAAACACGATAAGAGCATTTGGAAAATGACGGTGAAAACCAAAAATGTTTACACAGCAATTCATGAAGGTGAAATGGAAATTGAAGAAAAGTTTTTAAACAACTTACCTCAATGGTCATGGTTCGATAAATTTGCACACAAGTGGCCATCACGATTGGGATGGGCAATTCTGTATACTGCTTTTTACATACACTTCGCTCAGGATCAATATTGGTTGTATTTATTGCTTCCTTTTCAAATGATCATGGGGCCACTGCACGGGGTAATCATTAACTGGTTTGCTCACAAAATAGGCTACAGAAACCACGATGTTTATGATACGTCTGTCAACATGTTTCCAGTTGAAATTTTAATGATGGGAGAAGGATTACACAACAACCACCACGCACAAGGACAAAATCCAAATTTTGCGCAAAAATGGTGGGAATTTGATCCATCTTATCAAGTAATCAAGATTTTTAACCTGCTAGGAATAGTGAAGCTTAAAAAATAACTAATTGTCGCTTTACCGGCAATTTATTTCACAAGTAAGGTAGGTAGTTCAGTACAACACTAAACACAGTCAAACAACAGGCTTCAAGTCTTTTAAAAGGGATTGATTAATTTTAACAGCGATCGTCTTGTTCTTGAATCAAGTCAAAAAGTAATTACTGCACAACTAACTTCCCTACTTGCCTTTGTTCACTGTTTTTTACTGAAATAAAATAAATGCCAGAAGGTAAGTTATTTTGCCAATTTAGCTTTCCACCAACTGCTTCTACTTTTTGAGTATGCACTACCTTTCCTTTCATGTCGTACACCTCTAGCGTGCTTTCTAAATCAGATTGAGTTGTGATATTTACCCCTCCCCCTTTTGAAACAGGATTTGGTGACAAACCAAGATCATAAGTTGTAAGAGGCTTATTCAGTACCGAAATAGGGTCAAGAATAGCATCAATGTCTATGTTTTCATCACCTGCTT
>JBLIBC010000286.1:0-3213 GCA_047632015.1 Glaciecola sp. | reverse complement strand
GTATTGAATAATGGGATTTTTAACTAAACTAAAAGAAATTATTATGGGACCAGATGTGGATTTTAAGGAGCTAATTAATAACGGAACAGTAATCGTTGATGTTCGTTCTCCAGGGGAGTTCCAGTCAGGAAATGCAAAAGGAAGTAAAAACATTCCTGTGGAAAATATAGGGGTCAATACAGACCAGTTTAAGGATAAAGAAGTGATTCTTGTTTGCAGATCAGGTGCAAGAGCAGGTAGTGCAAAATCTACCTTGGAGCAGAGTGGTATTACAGCTTATAATGCTGGTGCTTGGCAAAACCTAAATGGACTTTAATCACAATTGTATGAAGTATCTACTGAAATATGTTGTCGCACTTTTCGTCGTATTCCTTACTAGTTGTAGTTCTACAGCGCAAGAATCAAGGAGCATAGCTAAGGATGTAGATGTTATAGAGTTCAAGCAAATCATTGAACAAAAGGATAGTTTGCAAATTTTAGATGTTAGGACTCCTAAAGAATGGAGTTCAGGAATCATTGAAAATGCTGATACAATTAATTGGAACGATAAGGACTTTGATAAAAAAGTAGTTTCTCGAAACAGGAAATTACCTGTTGTGGTTTATTGTGCGGTAGGAGGGAGAAGTGGTAGAGCGATGAAAAAGATGCACAAGCTTGGTTTTTTGGAAGTTTACAATTTATCAGGAGGAATGAAAGCTTGGAAAAAAGCTGGAAATAAAATAATAAAGTAATTTGTTAATCAGGCAGTTAATGTCTACTACATTTACCTGTGAAGGAATACTTATCGATCTTTATTAATGGATTTAAGGATTATTGGAACTACATTTCTAATGACGTGACTCATCCTGGATGGCACAGTTACTTTTACTGGTTAATTGGATTGTCGTTAGTTGTTTGGATGCTGGAGATTATCATTCCTTGGAGAAAAAAACAAGGAAAAATTAGAAAAGACTTTTGGCAAGATGGCTTTTACATGTTCTTTAACTTTTTTATTTTTTACCTGATAATTTATAACGGGCTGTCTAACGTTTTCGTTAAACTTTTAAATGATGTTTTGACGGGGGCAGGAATCACTAATTTAGTGCTCCTTGAAATTAGCTCATGGCCAATAATAGTTCAGTTGTTGTTTATGTTTTTGGTAGCTGATTTTGTTCAATGGAATGTTCATAGGCTGTTGCACAAATACCCAAAGCTTTGGGAGTTTCATAAGTTGCATCATTCAATAAAGGAAATGGGGTTTGCGGGGCATTTAAGGTTTCACTGGATGGAATCCATAATATACAAGGCGATGCTGTACATTCCATTTGCCATTATTGGTTTTGGTTTTGACGACATGTTTGTTGTACATATTATCACAATCAGTATAGGTCATTTAAATCACGCGAATTTGAATTTAGACTACGGTCCTTTTAAATACGTTTTAAACAATCCAAAAATGCACATATGGCATCATGCTAAAGAAGTTCCAGTAAACCACAAACAGGGAGTTAATTTTGGTATATCATTAAGTCTCTGGGACTATATTTTTAAAACTGCTCACGTTCCAACTTCTGGTAGAGATATTGAGTTAGGTTTTCAGGAAGACGAAAAATATCCTAAAAATTTTATTGAACAAATTACTTACCCGTTATCCAAAAGAAATGAAACTGATCAATAACTGGAAAGCAGTAGGTCTTCTTTGTTTAACCTTGGGACTAGCTCCCTTTAAACCAGAACCACACCTTTTGGGTAAAATAAAATGGATTGCAGGAGGAGCCAATGGAATGACCGTTATTGATTGGTGGGATGTAATCCTTCATGGGACTCCATTCATATTACTTTGCCGAATTCTTATTATTAATTTGAGAACAAAATTTAAGAAAGCATGAAAGATTTTAAAACACATTGGGAAGGTGTTTATAATTCCAAGTCGGATCAAGAAGTAAGTTGGTATGAAGAAGTTCCTGAAACCTCACTTCGTTTAATTAAGGGAGTAAACCCATCAAAAAGCGATGCAATTATTGATGTTGGCGGAGGGAATTCCAACTTGACAATAGAGCCTAGCAAGGAGGGATTCAGTAATTTATCAGTCCTAGATATTTCAGCTAAGGCATTAGAAAGAACCAAGGCTAAGGAGGGAGGGAAGTCTGCAGACGTCAATTGGATCGTATCCAATGTGGTAGATTTCACCCCCAAAGATCAATTTAGTATCTGGCATGACAGAGCCGTTTTTCATTTTTTAAATCAAGAGGAAGACATTCAGAAGTACGTTGAGCTAGTAACTTCTTCGGTCGCTGATAGCGGTGTACTAATATTGGGAACCTTTTCTCCAGAGGGACCCAGTAAGTGCAGTGGTTTGGATATAAAACAATACAGTGCTAAGGAGTTAGAGATGTTGTTTCAGAAAGGTTTTAAAATGGAACAATCCTTTCAAGAAGTGCATAAAACTCCTTTTGATACAGAACAATCCTTTACGTACGTTGTTTTACGGAAACGTTGAAAAAGTTAAATGATGTAATTGGAAACATTGATTTCATGTTTTTAGGTAAACATTTGGTGATTAATCTTTATTTTAACGCTCTTCTCTGATGGATTTGGAGCAAGATTACGAACTTTAATTAGCGGCGCTATCCATGCAACAAGACCTGGTGAGCGTAAAAAAAAAAGGCATGTAACATTGTTACATGCTGCTTAGGGTTTACAACATTCAATTTGCTTGGAGGTATGATGGCTTGGACAAAAAACAATAAATGAATATTATTTACGAGACAAGGCATTTATTCGTGTGATTATTTTGAATGTCCTAATTTGAATTCTCATTTTAATCTGCAGGGCATTCTCATTTTAAAATGTCATTCACACTATGTTAAATATCACTGCGTATTTGCTTTCTAAATCTGCATTCCTGATTCGTCCGTTGTTTGCCCTTAACATAATACCTTTTGAACTTGGACTAAAGAAGTCATGAGTACAGTATTAATGAAAGAGGCGCTGCGCTTTATTCGGTCAATACATATTCCCTTAACATAATTTCAAATGGTACAGAACTAAGAGCGTCCTGGACCAGAAACTATGTTAAATACTCGGAACGCTCGTATTACGGGAATATGTATTGTTGTCCTATAATTAATATTATGTTAAATAGACTTTTTAGTAAACATGGGCTGTTTAGGCCCATGCTACTCCAATACTTATTAACGGTTTAAATTAATCCGTATGGATAATTATACTGTT
>JBLIBC010000285.1:0-3244 GCA_047632015.1 Glaciecola sp. | reverse complement strand
CAATTTTGCGAACGGCTGCAGCAGTGTAACTATCCAAGGCATTTTTTGATATACTTTCATCAATTTATGATTCCAAACCAATTCTTTACCAAGTTCGTCGTAGATTGAATTGTCATAATTCAACATGATTTCTTTGCTAAAATCTCTTTGACTAAAGCAAGTTTTAATTTGCTCGGCTGCTATTGCCCCACTCCTAATCCCCTTATCAATTCCATGCCCTTGAATTGGATCAATTAGATGAGCAGCGTCACCTATCAGCAAGTACCTTTCGCCTGAAATGGCAATTTTTTTGTTGAACGAGGTCAAGTTATGACCAAGGACCTTTGACTTAAGTTCGGATTTTTTAAACATTTTACCAATCTCATCGTCCGCACTAACAACTTGCTCCAAGTATTTTTTTAAGTTGAACCCTTCCTTCATGTCGGACCTCAACAACCCCAGTCCAACATTGTACAAGTTGTTCTCTAAAGGAAAAATCCAGAAATACCCTGGGAAGTTTTTTAACAAATAAAAACCGTTCGCGTCTTCCGGAAAATTTACGTTTTCATAATAAGCTCGCACAGCTACACTTTGTGGCAACCTTTGTTCGGTTCCGTCTCCCAAATATTTATAAACTCGTGAGGTAGCACCATCAGCACCTACTGCCACCTTACATTTTAGTGACTCTTGATCCTTTACTTTAAGTTCAATCGTTTCACCTACCCTTGTAAGGTCTCGCACCGTAGCGTTTTCTATTATCGTGGTACTTGTATATTTTTTTACCAAATCAAACAAAAAATTGTCAAATGGCATGCGGGCACTGTTATATGCTTTAGTCTTCCAATTAATGCTCACTGAAGCCCCATTAGGCATAAATAAAATACTTTTTCGAGTCCTGTGCTTTTGTTCAAACAACTCCCACTCCTCTGCGAATTCAGGAAGTATTTCTCTCAAATACCTAAGAGTTGGACCAGGTATCGCATCCCCACAAGTTTTGTCTCTCGGAAACTTTCGCTTGTCTATTAATACAACTTTTAAACCCGAATTCCTTAACGCTAAAGCACAACCAACTCCCGCTGGACCAGCACCAATAATCGCTACATCAAACTCAGCATTCATATTACATCCAGATTAGTGCTATAATCAAAAGTTAAAGCACTAGATGATTCCTTTTTTGACTAACTCTTTACTCATTTCCAACTGCAAGGCATTTGCAGCTTCTCCTGCTTTTTGAGCAAAATCTTCATTTTCAGAGGCGTAAATAATCCCCCTTGATGAATTAACTAACAATCCAATGTCATCGTTCATTCCATAATCCACCACATCTTGTAAACTTCCTCCTTGCGCTCCCACTCCGGGAACAAGTAAAAATGAATTAGGCACTACAGCTCTTACTTTCTTAAATAATTCACCTCTTGTGGCTCCAACTACATACATCATCTGCTCCTCATCTCCCCATTGTTTTGAGGTTTCTAATACTTCTTCAAAAAGCATTTTACCATTAGCCAATTCTTTGGTTTGAAAATCCATAGCCCCCTTGTTAGATGTAAGCGCCAAAGAGATAACCCATTTACCTTCATATTTCAAGTAAGGAGTAATGGAATCACTACCCATGTATGGCGATGCAGTAATGGAGTCAAAATTACAGCGCTCAAAAAAAGCTTTTGCGTACATGTCCGAAGTATTGCCAATATCACCTCTTTTGGCGTCAGCAATGGTAAAAATGTTTTCAGGTATGTACTTAACAGTTTCTTCTAATATCTCCCATCCTTTGCTTCCTAGTGATTCGTAAAAAGCAGTATTAGGCTTGTAGGCTACACAATAATCTTTCGTAGCATCAATGATTCGTTTGTTGAATTCTAATATCGGATTGTCGTATGACAACAAAAACTTTGGAATTTTATTGATGTCGGTATCTAGTCCAACACACAAAAAAGATTGCTTTTCCTTAATTTGAGCTATCAGTTCTTGTTTAGTCATGTTCCTTACAGTAAGTATTATATCTATAGAGATATATAAAGTTAATCTTGCTCAGCTCCTTCTTTCATGCGCTGGGCAGTTTCAGCCATTTTCAATGCATCAAGCATGTCTTGAATATCACCATTCATGAAAGCAGCCAAATTGTACATTGTTTTTCCAATTCTATGATCAGTAATCCTTCCTTGCGGATAATTGTACGTTCTAATTTTTGCTGATCGGTCACCACTTGAAACCAATGATTTCCTGTGTGCATCACGTTCAGCGTCAGCCCTGTCTACCTCTGCTTGGTATATTCTTGACCTCAAAACCTTTAAAGCTTTATCGTAATTTTGATGCTGCGACCTTCCATCTTGACATTCCACCACTGTATTGGTTGGAATGTGTGTCAACCTCACTGCTGATTCTGTTTTGTTTACGTGCTGACCTCCTGCTCCAGATGCTCTGAAAGTGTCTTTTCGGATGTCTGCATTGTTAATCACTACATCTACTTCTTCAGCTTCAGGCATCACAGCAACAGTGATTGCAGACGTATGAACCCTTCCTTGTGACTCCGTATCAGGAACCCTCTGCACCCTATGTACTCCAGATTCAAATTTTAATATCCCATAGGCATCTGGTCCTTTCACACCAAATGAAATTTCCTTGTAACCTCCGGTTGATCCCTCATTTGAATTGATTAATTCAGTCTTTAATCCAACTGTTTTAAAATACATGGTAAACATCCTGTATATATCCTCCACAAATAAAGCAGCCTCATCACCACCTGTTCCTGCACGAAGTTCCATGATGACATCTTTATCATCTTGAGGGTCCTTAGGTATAAGCAATACCTTTATCTCCTCCTCCATTTCACCTTTTCTCGGAAGCAATTCATCCAATTCCATCTTCACCATTTCACGCATTTCAGGATCTTCCTCACTTTTGAGCATCTCCTTAGAGGACTCAATGTTATCCAACACCAACTTGTATTCCTTATAAGCCTCCACAACTGGTTCTAATTCACGGTAACTCTTACTGAATTCAGTGTACTTTTTTTGATCTGACACCACATCAGGTAGGCTCAACTTTTCAGCAAGCTCTTCAAATTTTATTTTTAACGCGTGTAATTTATCTAACATTTTATTTTTTCGAGATCCAGCTAAAGATACTGATCAATGATTTTAATATTCGTATTTTCCAAAAGGAGAATCAATGGTCAATTTGTTTCCAGTATGGTTTTCAACACGACCAATTATTTTAGCGTCTACATTAAACGATTTAGACACTTCAATGATATCCTTGGCAT
>JBLIBC010000284.1:0-3269 GCA_047632015.1 Glaciecola sp. | reverse complement strand
CTATCGCCTGAATCTAAATAAACAAGTCCTTCTTTTTTTACATTATTCCATTTGTAGTTTTTTACCAATGGATTGTTCTTCAAAAAACCATCCGTTTGGGTGGACAAATAGAAACCACGAGTATCATTTCTCACGGTAACAAAAAGAGGTTTATTATCTGATTTTTGCATTTACTGTAATTACGAAATTATCATATTCCTTAATGCAGCCAAAAGCACTAATGTAAAAAGCAATCCTGAGCGTAGTTTCATGGCACCGTGATAACTTTTGAAATCCTTCATGTCCGTTTTAACTGCTGAATATACCAATATCACAAAAGAAAACGACACACCATACCAAAAGTACATTGCTGCGCCTGGCCATCTTTGTAAAAGGAAGAGAACTGTTAAACAGGCAATAGACATCGCAAAACCAGCAGAGATAGGGTAGCCCTTAATTTTCCCCTCCTCAGGTTGCCCTTTCAGTGTTAAGGACCCAAAAGGGAAGTAGTACAGCATTAGGATTGTTGCTGACAAAGTAATCGCAAGTGCTCCACCAGCTACACCAATTAATTTTAAAATAGCTCCGACGGTTAGAAATCCTAAAAGTATTTTTTCTGGTTTTTTCATGATAAGTATGAAGGTTTATTCCTCGTCAATGTCTATTTCAATAATTTCATCGTTTTCGTGCCCCAGTATTGTTTTACCAAAATCGTGTTCGTATTCAGTTTTACAGTCTTTTAAATCAAGTGAAGGTGCAAATACAATTGCATGGAGTTCTTCTACTATTGCAAGTGTTTCTTCACTCTTGTCTGCTGCAAAATATCCAGGCCCGAAACCTGTTAGCGCTGCACTAAATACTTTTCCGGACACTTTATCTTTAAGGTAAAACTCATATCCTTCATCAATTATTGAGGGCTCATATCCAAGAACGCTCACCAACCGAACGTAAAATTCAGCTCTTATCTTGGGTAGGGATATGCTAATGTCTTTGACGCGCTTTAAGCGCGCGATATTTGACCCAGTAAAAGCTTGGAATCTATTATTCATACTTTTAATGATAAACCGCAGGAGGATCTAACTCACCTATTTTAGACTTAAACTTGACTATAATTTCTAGCATTTTTCCTTTTTCGATGGTAATAGTTCTGTGTTGAGGTTTCCACCATTTTGAGGACACGGAAATTGAATGTTCTCCTTTTTTGATTTTTCCTATGTACAGTTTCTTTTTGCTGTCGTCAATTGAAACAGTGTCACCGTCAAACACAATAGTAACATCTTTCATGGATGTAAAATTTGAGGAGGGATCTTGAAAAGTGATTTTCAAACCGGAAGAATCCGAGTCTCTGTTTCGTAATGCTTCAATTGAAGTTTTTCGATTACAAAAGACAACCATGTTGTTCAGTTCTTCATTTGCTTTTTTAACCTTGACGGAATCCTTTATACAATCCAAAGGGGTACCAATGCAAAACATGTGCGTTAAAGCAGTGTCTGTCCAAAACTCACTGATCTTACCAAAGTCGGTGTACCGTAAAGTTGGATATAATATTACAGCTTGAAAATTACCTTTCCCTGCGTCAATAGCATCCAGCATCACATAACTCGTGTCAATTCCTTTTAAGCCCACCTGAGCTCCCCAAACTAGCTTTCCCTTCTTGTCATAGTTCCTTGACTTCAACATACATCCTTCCACCCTTACCTTTTGTCTTTGAACTACCGAATCAACCCCGTAAAAATCCCCCGACATCAAATTACACAACTCACATTTTGCCTTACTCGATTGAGCCATCAAAGCAGGAAAGAGGAAACAAAGAATTAATACAACTTTTAGTATTTTCATTGTGGATTTAATTTTCATAAAAGGATTCTGTACTAATATTTATCGTTCTAATAATTGCACCACAGATCTTGACTTCGACCTCCGTACAAATGAAAGAATAATTATCAAAAGAAGAGTCAGGTAACTTGATGCGACTTTAAAGACTCCTAAGTTTGCGATTAACAATACAATATGAGTAATTCCAGGTCTACCTCCTCCTACAATTCTGTATTCAGCTCCGTTTTCAATTTCGATAGCTAAGTAAACTGACCAAAGAAAAAGGCCTGTGATAATCAAAAAAGAAAATATTTGAGCTTTAAAATATTTGAAGAAGCTGGGTAAGTACTCTTTGTAGGTGAAATTTTCCAAATCATTTTTAATGAACTCGAATATTTCATTTTTAATGTTTTCATCCTTGATGATTAACTCATCTTCCGAATCATCACCTGAGAAAATTTTAACACTATTATTGCCTTTTTGATTCTCAATCTTTTTAATGTAGCGGTATGGCATACCAGACAAATCACTTAAAAAAGAATAATCAGTTACCTTAGGTTGAATCCTATCAAAATTATATTGTTTCGAATGACCTGTATAAATGCAATCATCCTTAATTACAATTAAGCTATTTGATTTAGCACTTTTTAGTTCCCAAATTTGTTCCATTGTTATTCGTATTTGTTAGTGCTTTAGTGGTATCATTTACACAGTTGTTTTATACCTGCTATTGATTAAAGTTATGAAATCTATTGATTGGAGCATTGCAACTTATTTTTTAACTACCCATGTCTTTGTAGGTAGGTCATGTAATGGCATTCGGTAGGGGGTATAGTAAGTTATGAATTGAAACGGGATTAGTCTTAAAATCGCTCGAGAAAACGATTGTAAAATATTCGGGTTTCTGTTACCGCTTCGGACAACTTTTGTTTTGTTTAAGAACTTCCCCGCTGTTTTCCCAAAAATCGTTTCAAGAATTACATAAACAATGAGGGACGGCTATGGCACCCGTCCCTATATTTTTACGACAAGGTAACTTTTCCATTTCGGCGATGTTGAACTACTCCACAATGAGGTGTTGTTTTCGTAACGTTTTCAAACACGTAAAACAAAATCTCGTTGTTTTCAGAAACTCGAATGACTGTATCTAACTTAAAAGCACCTGTGTCACTATCACAAGAAAATGAAAAGCCTTGATGACAGAAAATTACGATTATTAATAGTACTATATACTTCATGTTCTAAACACTAAAATATGAATGCCAGCAGACAATAACAATAAAATGGAAAACATCGCTGTGCCTCCAACAGCATAAACAACAGCACTTATAGTAGTCGCTTTGCTATTTGTCAACTTTTCAAACTTTGACATCGCTTCGGTCTGATATTTTGGATTCAAAAAAAACAAGAATAAGATATAAATTATTCCATTTACAATTGCTGGAATCACAGGTGAAATATGTAAAACTCTGACC
>JBLIBC010000283.1:0-3279 GCA_047632015.1 Glaciecola sp. | reverse complement strand
GACTCAATCAGATTACAGTAATACAGGCTCATGGATAGCGGAACTTGAACCATTAGAGGCTGAGCTAAACGTGGAGCGTCAGTTCGGCGTGTCACAAACTAGTAATTACATGAAAAAACAACATGGATTAAGAACTAAAAATCGTTTAGTTTTGTAGGTGAACAAATAGCAGCAGTGGTAC
The DNA here is from genome assembly GCA_047632015.1 of Glaciecola sp. Taxonomy (GTDB): domain Bacteria; phylum Bacteroidota; class Bacteroidia; order Flavobacteriales_C; genus JBLIAZ01. Next base: position 3,098 of record JBLIBC010000283.1, on the reverse strand, counting down.
TATTTCAGAAACGTCATAGCCAAGTAAAAAAATAAAGAGATATACATCTTGCAAGTACAAGTAGAAAATCCAAGAATCCAATGTTACAAATGCATGAGGCCTTCAAGCACTTGTATTTGCAAACATACTAGTCCTTTCCAAACTAGGACTCGTTTTATTATTCTTATGCACCCGAAGGAGTACAAAAAAGAAAAAAACGGAACGGGACACATGACTAAGCTTCAACTTGAAAATTCAGAAATTATAGTGGGTGTGGATTTTACCAACAATAGGCGTGTAAATGAAATACTGACTAATGAAAACAGCAGTTCTTTTTTACTTTATCCAGGAAAAGACAGTTTCAATTTATCGATTAGGAAAAGTTCAGAAATAAATTCATTTATGGGCGTTAATCCACATGTCTTCCTTCTGGATGGCACATGGCCTTGCGCCCGTAAAATGATTAGTTTAAGTAAGAACTTGCAAAAACTAAAAAGGGTGAGTTTTGATAATAATATTAAATCAAAATTTATTTTCAAGCAGCAGCCTGAAGCTCTTTGTCTTAGTACTATTGAGTCAGTATATACTGTGATTAATTTACTTAAGGAAGGTGAACTAGAAGAATGCGAAACGAAGGGCTTCCTTGTTCCTTTTGAAAAAATGATTGAGCATCAACTCAACTATATTCTAAACCCTAACAATAAAAACTATCGTTCATCTGAGAACGGAAATATTGCTCCAAAGAACAAGTACAAGACAAACCCGGATAGAAGTATTATTTTTGAAAAAAAGGCAAGACTTTTGTAACAGTATAATTTCAAATTAATTAATTCAACATTAAAATAAACTACCATGAACAAAATCAAATCCACGTTAACTTTATTTGCTTTACTAACAGCTGGTGTAACCGTGGCACAATTCCCTGGCAAATTAACACAGAAGCTACCTACTACTTTTAATAAAAAAAGTTTATCTGAAGAGCAAATAGGTAAAGGTCTAAAAGCAGCACTTAAAAAAGGCGTTGAAAAGGGTGTAGATCGTGTTTCCAAAACGGATGGTTTTTTTAAAGATCAGGCGATCAAAGTACTTATGCCACCAGATGCTAAAAAGGTAGAGGACAAACTAAGAGCTGCAGGCCAAGGGAAAAAAGTAGATTCAGCAATAGAATCCTTCAACAGGGCTGCCGAAGACGCGTCCATTCAAGCAAAAGACATTTTTATTCAAGCAATTACATCCATGACTTTGGCGGATGCAAAAAGCATTTTAAGTGGTAAAGATGATGCAGCAACTAAGTTTTTGCAAGAAAAAACAAAACAAGAATTATACAGTAAATTCGAGCCTATCATTGAAAGTTCTCTTAATAAAGTTGGTGCCACCAAACATTGGGAAACAGTGATGAGTAGTTACAATAAAATACCATTTGTAAAAAAGGTAAACCCTAACTTGAAAGAGTACGTTACAAACAAAGCGATAGCAGGTTTATTTGTTCAAATCGCCAAAGAAGAAAAACAGATACGGAACAATCCTAAATCGAGAACCACTGATTTACTCAAGGAAGTTTTTGCAAAATAAAGCTATCCCTTAGGTAAGTTTGAAAAGTGAAAGATCAATTTAAAATTGAGAATTAATTTCTGGAATTAATTTACATCCTATATCATAAAACCCTCTGGAACTAGAGGGTTTTATTGTTTTACACCGTGTCGGTCGGTTGGAATATTGAAAGATAAGGACAGCGTACAGCTAATCAACTCCTCCCCTTTTCTTTTCATTCCTTCACTGGATTTAAATGGCAACGAATTTAATAGGGTTTAAGAACCAAAATCGTTTAGATTTATAAGGGAATACAAATCCAATAGTCGTACTTATAGTATACTAACTCACTTTTAAAAGCAAACAGAATGACAAAATCCATTATTACACTAACAATCTTGCTAATTAGCATGGTAAGTTTTGCTCAACCCAACGGAAACTACGTAGTAATTATAAATAATGATTCAATTCCAATTAACCTTGATAGTAATTACAACTACAATACTGAAAAGGGAGAACAGTTAACAATAAAAGTATTTCAACCTGAAATATTAACGTACTCTGACAGCGTGATTTCATTCAAACATCATAAATCATTGAGTGTATCAAATACAGTAATTGAAGATGGTATAGAACAATGTATGATGATAAAGTCAACTGGTAATGGAATCATGGTTCAAAAATACAAAACGATGAATCCTAGCTATTTAACTGAAATCATGCTGAATGAACTAACAAAAGAAAGCGTAAGTTATGGTTATAAAAAAACTGAAAAAAAATTCAAGAAAAAACTCAAAAGTGGACAAACAATAAAAGGAGTTATGGCTACTCTCATTTATAAAGGGGCAAAAGAAGTATATACTGTAGCTTCTTACGGATCTAAAGATGAAGGCATATTAGTTGTAACGATGTTGCTGAATGACGATTTCAAAGAAGATAAAAAGATAATCAAGTTATTCCTGAACACCCTTTCAATTAATAGTAAATAGCTGAAAACAGGGCCAGCTTACTGCGCATTAAAACGGATCACAAACGTAACTTTAACAAAATGAGTAGCAGATTCCTCTTTGTTATAATAATGACTTTTTCTCTTCAAGCCTGCTGGAGCAATTACGAAAGTGAAGATAGAGCAGACGCAATTCCAATATTCAAAAGCAATTTTGGATTCAGTCCTGTAGAGTCGATTAAGGATATTAAATTCAAGTATTTCGGTTTTAGGGATGGAACAGCGCATTGGATGCAGTTTAATTATTCCCCTGATGTCCTAAAAAAAAATAGTTCAAAACGACAGCTTATTGCTTTACTCAAAATTAGGCTCACCTCAATTACAAGAAATTACTAAAATTTTTACAAAGAAAAATCCTAATAGTCCCGAATGGTTCTCTAAGCCGAACAATACCGATGGTGTGTTTTATAAAAAAGATTATTTAGATCACACTTTTAGTGAATATTATCTTTGGCTTGACACCACAGAACATACTATCAACCTTCATCACCATTACTTTGATTAAAAGAGAATTAAAATAAGTACAGACGTTATTTAATTTTTCTTTTCGTAGACCTGCGCCAAAAGAAAATGGTGCTAAAGG
>JBLIBC010000282.1:0-3282 GCA_047632015.1 Glaciecola sp. | reverse complement strand
GAATCCTTAGAAACCGTTTTGCCTGATACAAAGGCTTTATATAGTTGGTACCATAGCATTGTAAAAGACGTAAATGTTGAAAAAAGTGAAGTGCTAAAATCAATCACAGATTCCCTGTTGGTAGGTGTGGAGGACACTCAAGAGAAAGCTAAAAAAATATATTACTGGGTTCAAGACAACATCAAGTACGTGGCCTTTGAGGATGGTATGGGTGGATTTGTTCCAAGAAATGCAAGCCTGGTTTGTCAACGGAGATTTGGTGATTGCAAAGACATGTCTAGTATATTGGTTGAAATGTTGGGTTATGCGGGAATTGAAGGGCATTTAACATGGATTGGCACACGAGATTTGCCATACAGGTATTCGGAAATTCACACTCCAGCGGTTGACAACCACATGATTGCCTCTTACAATTTCAAAGGAAAAACAGTGTTTTTAGATGCTGTAGGAACCTATACCCCTTATGGGTTCACCACTGAAATGATTCAAGGGAAGGAAGCTTTGATTGGAGTGAATGACAAAGAGTTTCAAATACAAAAAGTGCCTGTTGTTGCTAAACAAGACAATGCAAAAACGGATGTTGTTCAGCTGTCCATATATAAAGAGAAATTGATTGGAAAAGGTGAAATTATTGCTAGGGGGTATTCTAAATTAGACATGGTGTATGGCTTAATAAACCTGAACGATACAAAACGAAAGGAAAAGCTGATTACCTTATTGCATAAAGGAAATAACAAGTTTTTGGTTGATGAAGCAAGTTTTGATGGCATTGCAGACCGCGATAAAGATTTGAATTTAAAGTACAAGTTTACTTTGGGAAACTACATCAACAGGTATAAAAATGAGCTGTACATTAACTTACATTTAACTAAAGAGCTACGAGGAAGTGATGTAGATACTGCAAAGCGAGAAGGTGTTCCAGTGAAGTTTGATTACACTATGATGAACAATTACACTGTTAGTTTTGCAATACCTAAAGGTTATTTACTACACCACATACCCTCTGATGAATCGTTTGAAGGAGATCACTTTGGGTTTCATTTTATGTATTCTAAATCTGGAGGGAAAGTGACTTTGGAAACTGTTTATTACAACGACTTACTTATCATGGATGAAAGTCATTTTGAACAGTGGAATGAAATGGTTGCTAAATTGAGTTTAGCATATAAAGAAAATTTAGTGTTTAAAAAGCAATGATTAGCAAAGGATATATCAACCTGGTTTTTTTGTTTGGATTAATCCATTGTGCAAGCGCGCAAAAGATTACCGATAACATTGAGTATAAGGATTATGCATGGGAAGATAGCACCACAATATCTGTAACACCTTATGATTCTTTATACGATGTCGTTTTTGTAAAGGACCACACGATCAAGGAGTGGCGGAAATCGGACATTTTTAAGGGGGAGCGTTTCAACTTTAGCACCATGTTTTTGTTTACCACTATTCATATACGGATAAAGCTTAATAATGACCGGGGTGTAGACGATTATAACAAAATGTATTTGCCAGTACTATCCAATGAAGAAATATTTGAAATTAACGCAAGAGCAATTAATCCGGATGGAACTGTTGTTAATTTTAACGATTCAAACATTAGGGGAATTGATGATTTGGAAGGGTATGGTCCCTATAAAATATTTGCTTTTGAGGGCGTGCAAGTGGGCAGTGAATTGGAGTATTTCTACACCATAAAGTCCGTTGAAAGTGACTATTATGGGACTGTGAACGTGCAAAAGGAAATTCCGATTCTTGACTACAAATTTCAAATTATTTCGTCTAATGATTATGTTTTTGTAAGTAAATCGTACAATGGCTTGGATAGTCTTAAAGCTGATAGTATCACTTCAGAAAAACATGGTTTAAGTGTACAAGGATTGGAGGTGGAAGCTTTTGAAATCGAGTCGTTTTCCTTGGATGAAGGATTAAAACAACGGATTGAATACAAGTTGGAAACCACAGAAATTGATGGAGATAAAGTATATTCTTGGCAAGATGCTGCCGATTGGTATGCTAGAACGATTTACAACCGACCGGACAAGGCTCACGTAAAATGGGAAAACAAAGCGATTAAAAAATTATTGAAAAGCGTTGACTTAACTAAAGGATTAAGCAATTTGGAGAAAATTGTAAAAATTGAGAATTACGTAAAAGTCGAAATTCAGTTGGAGCAATACAGTAATGTTTTTTATGCACATGATATAGTAGCTAAAAAGGAGTATTCAAAATTGTCATCAGTTCGGTTATTTGCACTCATTCTTAAAAATTTAGGAATTGAACACGAAATTGTAATTACTAGTAATAGGTACAAAAAGGTTTTTGATGGCGAGTTGGAATCGTATTCCTACTTGAACCATTTGCTTTTATATTTACCCGCTGAAAAGGTGTTCCTTAGCCCCTCGTCTGAGACACACAGGATAGGCATAGTTCCTTTTGGTTTAACTAATCATAAAGGGTTGTTCATTAAAACAATCATGGTTGGTAATTATGTTTCAGCTTTTCCCGATGTAAAATTTATTCCAAGTGGCAGCAGTGCCCTTCATACAGATAACTTGGACATCAGTGTGAAATTAACAAATGAACTAAAAGATGTGAAGGCAACGATCGTTAGGTCCACAACGGGACATTGCTCTACTTCCATTCAACCTTATTTACCGTACTTGTCGGATAAGCAAAAAGATAACGTGCTTAAAGAGTTTTTCTTAAGCATTGCTCAGGATACGGAAGTGGACAATGTAACTACGGAAAACGAGGTGATTTCCGACATCAACAAGGACAAACCTTTTAAAGTAACAGCAACAGTTACCTTAAATTCCTTGTTGGAAAAAGCAGGGGAAAAATACATTTTTCATTTAGGTGATTTAATAGGACCTCAAAGTGAATTATATCAAAATAAAAAAAGGAAATATCACATTAGCAACAGCTACAACAGACAATATACTAGGGGTATTGAATTTGAAATCCCTGAAGGTTATCAAGTGCTTAACGCTGAAGATTTCCTTGTCAACGACACGCTTGTGGTAGACAGTCAAAAGATAGCTCAATTCACGAGCTCTTATGAATTAAAGAAAGGGTCGTTGCACATTCATATTGACGAGTATTACAATCAAATTGACATCGATAAAAAGCACTATCCAGTGTACCGTCAAGTAATTAACGCTGCTGCCGATTTTAATAAAAAAGTGTTGATTTTAAAGAGGATTTAGTTTGGTACTATCCTTTAATATAACATCAATAAAATGTTATAGGTGTATTGTTACTCAATGACTGCACTTACTTTGT
>JBLIBC010000281.1:0-3305 GCA_047632015.1 Glaciecola sp. | reverse complement strand
ACCATTTACATCAAAACGGAAGTCAATTGGTATTAACCTCAGACAAACCTCCTGTTGAATTACAAGGCATGGAACAAAGGTTGTTGTCAAGATTCAAATGGGGACTGTCCGCTGATTTGCAATCACCAGATTTAGAAACAAGAATAGCTATCCTAAATAAAAAAATGCACCAAGACGGTATTGATTTACCAAAAGAGGTGGTAGAATATTTAGCTTACAGTATTACATCTAATGTGAGAGAACTAGAAGGAGCTTTGATTTCTCTTATCGCTCAGTCAAGCTTAAACAAAAAAGCAATTACGCTTGAACTTGCCAAACAAATGATTGACAAGTTCGTTAAGAACACTGCTAGAGAGGTTTCCATTGATTACATTCAAAAAGTTGTTTGTGATTACTTTAATCTTTCATTAGAAATGATGAAAAGCAAAACTCGAAAAAGAGAAGTGGTTCAAGCAAGACAAATCTCCATGTACTTTTCAAAAAGCATGACTAAGTCGTCATTAGCTACAATTGGTGCTCATAGCGGAGGTAAAGATCACGCTACTGTTCTACATGCATGCAGAACAGTAAACAACCTCATTGAAACCGATAAAAGGTTCCGTGTTTACATTAGCGACATTGAAAAGAAAATCAACCTTAGCTAGTAACAAATACAGCATTTCAAAAGCATAACAATAAAGAAATATTTGAAAATTAAAAGTTAGAATAATGGATTACAAGAACGACAACAGGAGAGACGATATTTTTTCAAACGCAGTAAGAGCTGGAAAAAGAACTTATTTCTTTGACGTAAAAGCAACAAAAGGAGACGATTACTACCTCACAATTACAGAAAGTAAAAAAAGATTTTCTGATGATGGGAAATTTAGCTTTGAAAAGCACAAGTTATTCTTGTACAAAGAAGACTTTGAAAAATTTGCTGACGGACTGAAAGGCGCTATTGACTTTATTCAGGAAGAAAAAGGAGTGTACGAAGGATACAAACCAGATGAAAACGAATCAGAAACAACTTCTGAAACTTCATCTGAAGTAGCTTCAAAATCAGAATCAGCTACCGAAAGTTCGTTTGACGACATAAATTTTGAAGACTTAGGAAGTAATTAAACTTTCCTCATTGAATTAAAAACTAAAATGCCAGCTCAATGAGTTGGCATTTTTATTTTATAAAACCCTGACTTCAAACAGAACTAAAACGCTCTATCAAAATATTCCAAAGACTACAAAACACTCTTTGTTTTACTTATTTTATTTTCAGACAAGGTATAAAACTCATCCCCGCATTTCTTGGCAAAATCAACATCATGTGTCGACAGAAAAATTATCTGATCTTTTTTTAAGCTCTGTAGCATCTGTACTAAAAACTTTTTATTTTTGACATCAAGATACGCGCTTGGTTCATCTAAAAGCAAAACCGCTTTCCTTTTTAGCAACTGACGTATCAAACCAACTTTTTTAAACTGCCCATCACTCAATTCACCTAAGTCCTTTTTTAGGGAATCTTGCAAGGAAAACCTTTCAAGAAAATCCACAATGTCTTTATCAACAACTCCCACTTGACCAAAACTCAAGTATTCTTCAACCGACAAAAAATCAATTTGAGGCTTCTCTGTTCCCACAAAAGCAACTCCCGACCTATTACCTCCTTGGACTTCAATCTCACCACCTAAAGGCTTCACTATCCCTGTTATCGTCTTAAATAACGTCGTTTTACCCAACCCATTATCCCCTAGTAAAACATGAATACTTCCCGCCTTCAACACCAGGTTTATGTCACTGCATAAACTTTCATGGTAACCTATGTTTAATTTACTAAGATATAATTGCATTCTTTTTTCTAAAAAATAATACTAAAATCACAGGCACTGCCAACATTGACAGAATTGCATTCAACGGAAACACTGCATCAAATAAAACCCCTCGTGAAAGTAAATCTGCAAACACTGCAAATGCTCCTCCTACAACCACACAAAACGGAATTAACACCTGATGGTTTAAAGTCTTAAGCTGCAACTTGAGCAGATTAGGAACAGCAATCCCCAAAAACGCTAGTGGACCAACAATACTTGTCAACACACCAACCATTAATCCTGCCATCAACATCATCCTAATTCTTGTTTTTTTGACATTTAATCCATTCATGAGCATCTCATTATCTCCGAGAAGATATAAATTAAGTTCTGATGAATTCTTTATGAAATAAGTTACCCCAACTACCGCGAGTGTAGCAACTATCGATACATTCCCCCATGACGAGCCATTGAAACTTCCCATCCCCCAAAAAACATAGTTACTAATTGCCGTACTAGAAGAACTCTGAACAAGCACTTCTATCACTGAATAAGCAACATAACCAAGAAGCAGACCTACAATCAACACTGTAGTAACGGATTTAAACCGTAATGACAATCCGATAATTAATGCTAAAAAGAGCAAAGAACCCACCACTGCAAATACACCATTTCCAAATTCCAGAGGAACAAATCCAACTGCCGATACGCAAAAGAAATACAGTACAATCCCTAAGCTAGCACCCGAATTCACACCTAATGTCGTTGGTCCCGCTAAAGGGTTTTTAAAAATTGTCTGGAGCACCAACCCCGCAACGGCACTTGAGGATCCAGCAAAAAAAGCAAGCAATGTCCTAGGAATCCTATTCTCTAAAACGATCATGCTCAATATTTCTTGCTGAGACTCACTTAAAGCAGACCATGAAAATAAAGTGTATTCAATACTACCAAACAGTAAATTGGACACAATTAAAATCAACGACCCTACAATTAACCCTGCTTTTTTCACCGATTGAATTTGTTGTTATCTTTTTAACAAAGTAAAGTACTTAGTTTGTTTTTTATTAAGATGTAGAATTTGAAATAAATTATATACCACCACATCAGGTTCCATGATCGATGCTTCAAAATAATTACACGACTTTGCGTTACAATAAATCACTTCCCCCGAAAAGCAAGACTGAATAGCTAATTCAGAAAGCACCTCTTCCTTATTTCGTTGATCAGGTAGCCAGTCAATAAACAACAAATAATCAACACTACCACACATCAATAATTGCTGCTCTTGACTTACCTCAACTGACTTTGAAGTAGACTCCACACACTTCACATTACCATGAGCATCAATAATCATTTTTGAAATCAACGATTGACAACCAGGCAAAAAATAACTTGATGAGAATCGACTTAAATTGTACACTTGGGGTAAGGATAGCGTATCCATATCGGCGACAAACCTCCGTTCATAATTAGCTTTTACCTCTGAGAACAAATCCGCACTCTCCTCTTGAACACCGA
>JBLIBC010000280.1:0-3321 GCA_047632015.1 Glaciecola sp. | reverse complement strand
GGCGGACAACCTGCATGTAATGCTGATCCAGATTGTCATTGGACAAATAACGGAACAGTAACTGTTGTGGGTAACTATTCTGGTAATGGCTTGTGCGCGGGTATTCTACCAGTCGAATTAATTTTTTTATCGACAGAAACATCTGAAAATGGAAATGTGATCACTTGGCAAACCGGATCGGAAATTAACAACGATTATTTTGAAATCGAAAGGTCATTTGACGCAAAATCATTTGAAACCATAGCAATAAAAAATGGTGCGGGCAATTCGACTACAATTTTAAATTACTCTTTTGTAGACACGAATTCACCAAAATCAAATTCTACGAATGTATATTACCGATTAAAACAAGTCGATTTCGATGGCGCATTCACGTACAGCCCTATATCGGTTATTAGTAATGATTTAAAATCAAATGTGATTCAAAATGAAATATCAAAAAACTTTAAAATAATCCCAGCTTATTCTGATGAATATCAAATCGTGGCTTATGGAATAGATGGGCATGTGATATCCCGTGAGATAATACCTTTAGAGAAAGGTTCGATCCATAATTTCAAGATCAACTACAAAGGCGCTTACACGTTAATAGTCACAAGTAAACATGAAAACACTATTAAAAAAGGAATTATTAATTTTTGAGGTTTAATTACTAATACGCCTTAGCAAACAACACTCGCTTTTTAGACGGTTTACCAGAATAAATACAAACTCCTTCTTCCTCCACAGCATCCAATGGAATACAACGAATTGTGGCTTTAGTTTCTGTTTTTATTCTTTCTTCTGTTTCGGCTGTACCATCCCAATGAGCTGAAATAAATCCTCCTTTTTCAGAAAGTACAGCTTTGAATTCATCATAGCTTTCAACAGTTCTGATGTTCTCGTCACGGTAAGCTAAAGCTTTGTTAAACAAGTTTTGTTGAATCTCAACTAACAAGTTATCAATGTGATCTACCACTGTTTCAACTCCAACAATTTCTTTTGTTTTTTCGTCTCTTCGAGCAACTTCAATCACATTCTTATCCAAATCCCTCATCCCCACAGCTAACCTTACTGGTACACCTTTAAACTCGTGCTCAGCAAATTTAAACCCAGGTCGTTGTGTGTCTCTGTCGTCCAATTTTACCCTGATGTTTTTAGCCTCTAAAGCATCCAGTATCGGTTTAATCTTTGCTTTAATTTCTTCTAGCTGTTCTTCCCCCTTATATATAGGCACAACTACTACTTGAAATGGTGCCAATTTTGGAGGAATTATTAGTCCTTCATCATCAGAATGAGTCATCACCAACGCTCCCATTAGCCTGGTTGAAACACCCCAAGAAGTTCCCCACACATGTTCTTGTTTACCATTTTTGTCGGCAAATTTCACATCAAAGGCTTTACCAAAATTTTGACCTAAAAAATGTGATGTTCCAGCTTGTAAAGCTTTCCCATCTTGCATCAAAGCCTCTATACAAAGAGTGTCAAGCGCTCCTGCAAACCTTTCGCTTGCTGTTTTTACACCTTTTATTACTGGCATTGCCATGAAATTTTCAGCAAAATCAGCATACACTTCCAACATCGTGTTTGCTTCTTTCAAAGCCTCCTCCTTTGTGGCATGCGCTGTATGACCCTCTTGCCATAAAAATTCAGAAGTTCTTAAAAATAACCTCGTTCTCATTTCCCACCGCATCACATTCGCCCATTGGTTAATTAACAACGGTAAATCTCGGTAAGATTGAATCCAACCTCGGTAAGTATTCCAAATGATGGTTTCCGATGTTGGTCGGATTATTAATTCTTCTTCTAATTTGGCGTCAGGATCAACAATTACTCCTCCATTTTCCTCGTCAGTTTTTAACCTGTAATGAGTAACCACTGCACATTCTTTGGCAAACCCTTCCACATGGTCAGCTTCTTTACTCAAGTAAGATTTAGGAATTAACATAGGGAAATAAGCGTTTACATGTCCTGTTTTTTTGAACATGCGATCTAATTCCGCCTGCATACTTTCCCAAATGGAATATCCATACGGTTTGATAATCATACAACCTCGTACATCGGAAGTTTGAGCTAAATCAGCCTTTACAACTAACTCGTTATACCATTTTGAAAAATCCTGCGATCGTGAAGTAAAATCCTTTGCCATTGTATGAAATTTATGGAGGCGAAAATACGCATTATTTCCTTTTGAATGGAAATTTCATTAACTTATACGTTCTTCAATTTTTGAATATGAAAATCCGATTATTAGTCTTATTGTCTTTGTTTCTCTTAACTGGTACGCTTTCGTTCTCGCAAAAGAATGTGTCTTGTTTTGATTTAAAGCAATTGATTAAAATTGAGCAAGCAAGGTATAAGGCTAAATCCACCCTTCGGACAATTTCTAACAACCGAGATTATGATATTTCCTATCACAGGTTAGACTTGTCTGTTGATCCTGCCATTTACTATATACAAGGAAGCATAACGACTTATTTTACGCCTTTAGTTATCAATTTTAACAAGGTAGTTTTTGACTTGGAGGACAACATGCAAGTTAACTCGGTGGTATATAAAGGAAATGAAGTCGCTTTTACACGAAACAACAACGAGGTAAGTATCCAAATAAATGATACGTTACCTATTGCTAATCTGGACAGTATAACCATACTTTACCAGGGCGCTCCCTCTTCCAACGGGTTTGGTTCCTTCACCACAGAACTCCATGGTTCCGAGCCTGTCATGTGGACATTGTCCGAGCCTTACGGAGCTAAAACGTGGTGGCCTTGCAAGGAGGACTTAATGGATAAAATTGACTCTATAGATGTCATCGTTAGAACACCTGCGCAGTACAAAGTGGCAAGCAATGGATTACTTCAATCCGAAAAAACCAGTGACAACATTAAAGTAACGCATTGGAAGCACCGCTATCCTATTGCACATTATTTGATTGCATTTGCAGTTACGAACTACATTGAATTTTCAAATTACGCGAGGCTAAGCCAAGGAGACTCTTTACAAATATTAAATTACGTGTATCCAGAAAACCTTTATTTAGCTGAACTCTACTTAAAGGAAACGGTTGACATCATGGAATACTTCGATGATATTTTTGGTCCTTATCCTTTTGCCAAAGAAAAATATGGACATGCCGATTTTGGTTGGGGAGGTGGAATGGAACACCAAACAATGAGTTTCATGGGATCTTACCATCCTGAACTCATTGCCCACGAGCTTGCCCATCAATGGTTTGGGAATAAAATTACTTGTGCTTCATGGGAGGACTTGTGGTTGAACGAAGGGTTTGCTACATACGCAACGGGACTAAGCGTGGAAAAACTAAAGTCCGAAAGCGAATGG
>JBLIBC010000279.1:0-3336 GCA_047632015.1 Glaciecola sp. | reverse complement strand
GGATTGATAACAACACTTATTCACCAGAAGAAATATCAATACGATTCAAACATAGAATTGTAGCTATCCATTGTTTTCCAAATGGAAATGGAAGACACTCAAGAATGATAGCAGATATCGTTATGGAGTATATTTTTGGACTAGATATATTTCCTTGGAATCAGTCAAGTATGGTTAAAGCAGACGACACAAGAAAAAAATACATCACCGCTTTAAGAAAAGCTGACCAAGGAGATATGACCGAATTAATCAAATTTGCAAAAAACTAAAGCCTCCTGTAAAAAAAAAGGGGGACAGATTGTATGTTTAAAAAAAATCTCTAACCCATCCTATTCGTAGAATATTTTAGATTAGAGATTCATCATCTAAATCTGTAATATGAAAAGTGCGAAAATTAAGTTTAACGGAACTGCTTTTGTTGGAGTCGATGTGCACAAGAACTCATGGAAGGTTTGTCTAATAAGTGAAGGCGGTTTTAAGAAAGAGTTCAGTTGTAATCCTGAAACTCAAGTTTTAATATCTTCTTTGTTGAAACTGCTACCTGAATTCCAGTTCAAATGCACTTACGAAGCTGGCTTCAGTGGGTTTTGGTTGTGCGATCAACTGAATGGAGCACGAAGCGTTCGAATGCATTGTTGTAAACCCAGCTGATATACCTTCAAGCAACAAGGATAAGTCTCAAAAAGAAGACCGAAGAGGTGCTCGAAAAATAGCAACTCAGTTAAAAGCAGAAGCTTTACAAGGTATTTATGTTCCCTGTGAAGAGGATTTGGGACTAAGAGAAATACAAAGAATCAGGTACACCGTTACCTCTGATTTAACGAGGTGGAAAAACAGAACCAAATCCTTTTTATTTCGTCATGGAATCACACCTCCTAAGGATCAGTTTCCTTGTTCTCGCTCTCATTGGACAGGAAAATTGTTAAGATTTAATGAGTTGATTTAAAAAAACAATCTAGCAATGGAATAAGATAAATGCGTAAAATAATTAACCCAATCCTCTAGGTTTTTAACATAGAAGACATCGTTTTATTTCTTCTTTAAAAAACGGTGTCTGCCACCCTTTCTTTTACAGCTTTATTTATTGGAAAAACTAAGGATCCCCTCTTTTACCCTATAAATTAGTGATTGCTAAGAAAACTATATCAGTGTTAATTCCTTCCTTGAGAACAGTGATACTTCCAGAACTGGTCACTTTTCCAATTACAGTTTTTAGGTTTTGATTGTCCAATGCGGAAAAGAAAACGTCACCATCTTTAGTGACATCAAATCCTGAAACTTCATATTGTGCGCTTATTAAATCTTCAGGTACGTTATCGGCTGGGTCAGCCATGCTTAATTTAACAGTTGACCCGCTTTTATAGGCAACAAAATAGTGGTCATTATTAGCTCGAACAGCTATTACATCAGAAATGCCCCATGGGGCTATCATCTCTAAAGACGCGTTGTCATGGTCGAGGTGAAAAATGCCCGAACACCTACCTACTCCAATGGTCGCATTTTTGTTTTTGACCGTAACCAAGCGGTACCCACACCCAGCATTTGTACTTGCATCCGTATAATTAAGTGTCTCGAAAGGAGCGAAATTAATAGCTGTTATTCCATCATAATCGTAATACAAGTTCCCATCAGCTCCTCTGAAACGATAGTTCCAACTTCGATTGGTAGAACCTGGAAGTTGTTGTAAAGTACTTTTGTCTCTGGAAATTGCTCTCAAAATACGTGATCCATTATATTCACCGCTGTAGGTTAAGTTTCCTTTGTGGTCTATGCTAAAATCGGACACATGATCTTGATCAAAAGAAGCCACTTCGCTGGTTATGTTATTAGGGTTTGAAATATTTACACGAAGCACTTTATTTTCAGAATTGAAGTAAATGTTACCTTCATCGTCTGAAGCAAATATATCTTCCACAAAATCACCATATTGATGCCAGTCCCACCTCGGAGTATAGATGAAAGTAGCTCCATCAAAAGGGTAAGCTTTACCATTTGTTTTATCAATGAAGTAGTGAGTGTGTTCAAAGTTACGCCCTGACAAGTAGAAATACCGATCATTCACATCATAAACAACTGTTATTACTCCCCGACCAGCAGCTCCCGATGAAGCGTCAGTTGTAATTGTTACAGCCTCTAAGGTGTTTGAAGAGGTTGTTTTGTAAATGACCCATTCCATTTCATCGTTAACGAGCTCTTTGATAAGTAACAGCGTTTTAGCACCATTAATATCGGCAGAAACAATTTCATGGCCGTAGTCGACTTCAACAACTACTTCTTCTTCCGTAGTTATTTCTTTGTCTTTTTTACAGCTAAACAGCAGTAAGCTGACTACAATAATTACGAAATTTTTTTTCATCGTGTACTTTTCTAAGAATTTAAGCTAAGTTATCGCCTTTATTTTGGTTCTCAAACAAAAAACACGAACGGGTGTTATTAAATTTTCAATTTCCTCCAATGTATTTTTCCTGGACCAGCCGAGCGAAGCCAACAGGCGCACTCATATGAAAGCTCACATTTTGTAAGCACCCGTAAAAATAGGGACAGTCAATAGTTATTTACGTAGGTAAGAACTGACAATCGACCAACTCAATTTCCCTTTACCTTTTAATAAACTGACTAACAGAAGTATTCTTATCCGATTTTACTATAATCACAAAAGTACCCATTGATAATCCTGATACATCAATCGTAGTTGTTTCTCTTTGCAAAATAGCGCTCTTAAGCAATTGACCTGTCAAGTTGTATATCTCAGCTGTGGAATTATTGTAAACAGAAATAACAAGTTGATTTCCAACTGGGTTTGGGTATAAATCAACTCCGTCTAAGAATAGTTTTCTTGTAAAAAGTATAGATGTTAATTCCACAGGAGTAAGTCTGTCCTCTGTAGTTCCGTCACCTAATTGGCCTTTATTATTCGTCCCTGAACCGTAAACAATATCGTCATTTTTTAAAACCAAAGTACATCCATTACCTGCAGTTACGGCCAGGATTCCGCTCCCCAATGAAGTTGCTCGTCTAGCAGTTGACCTGTCATCCGTTGTTCCGTCACCTAATTCACCCTTTGTATTTGACCCCACACTCCAAACAGTACAGTCGCTTTTTAGAAATAAAGAATGATTTTCGCCTGCTGATACAGCTATAACATTAGTTAATGAATTTACTTGAACAGGATTCGTCCTTTGATCCGGTGTTCCATCACCTAATTGACCTGAACCATTTAAACCTAAACCCCAAACAGTTTTGTCGTTTTTTAATAACAAAGTATGCAAATTGCGTTGTTACCATTGATACCATTGATACCATGGGATGTCAGCGAGATATAGCTGAAAAAATGAT
>JBLIBC010000278.1:0-3343 GCA_047632015.1 Glaciecola sp. | reverse complement strand
TTTGGAATATGCTCATCAGTATCTAACACTTTAAACACCCTTTCCGAAGCGACCATTCCCATTTGCAAAGTGTTGAATTTATCAGCTAATTGGCGGATTGGTCGGTACAACATATGAACGAATAAAATGAAAGCCATAATTTCACCAACCGAGGACTCCCCTCTCATCACTCCCTTTGCTCCCCACCATATCAACAACGCCAATGACACTGCTGATAAAATTTCAACTGCAGGAAAAAATACAGCATTGGCCCACACTGTTTTAATCCAACCATCCCTATGAGCCCTGTTTACTTCCTCAAATTTATTATACTCTTCCTTTTCCCTATTGAATAATTGAACCACGTACATTCCTGTTACATGTTCCTGAATAAAAGTGTTAATTTTTGACACGTTTCGTCTAACCTCAATAAACCCTACCTGGATGTAGTTTTTGAAAAAAACAGTAGCATAAACTAAAATTGGTATTGGTATTAATACCACAATACTCAACTTCCAGTTTATTGAAAACATAAAAATTAAAGCAATAGTAAGTTGTAATATGTCACTCATTATGTTAATAATACCTTGCGAAAATATTTCAGCCACTGATTGAATGTCAGAAGTAACTCTTGTAACCAAAGCACCGATTGGGTGAGTGTCAAAGTACTTTAACTTAAATGACATGATGTGTCTGAAAAGCTTTTTACGGATGCTTAATATAATAGACTGACCAAGCCAACCCGTTAAATATGATTGAAAAAACTGCAAAACAGTATGGACCAATAACAAGCCCAACAGCATTAAAATCACGTTATTTAACCCTAATAAATCACCTTCTTGAATGTGATCGTCAATCGCAATTTCAATTAGCAAAGTTCTTAAAGGAGCCAAAAATGCAGTAATAAACGTAATGAACAAAGTAATGATCAGCGTTCCTTTAAATGGAATAGCATACTTTAAAGTGCGCCACAACAACTTTAAATTAATGGATTTTTTCTGTGTTTTGCTCATGTTACCTTTCAGTAAAATAGCCTTCTGGATATTTTACTTTGTGTAAAAATAAACCTTTTGCCGGAGCTGAGGCACCAGCATTGGATCGATTTTTTGAATGAATGATATCATCAAACTCTTTAACCGATATTTTTTCAATTCCTACATCCAATAAAGTTCCGACAATAGAACGTACCATGTTGCGTAAAAACCTGTTTGCCACAAGTATAATTTCTAATTTCCCATCACCTAATTCGTTAATTTCAAACTTACTAACATCACAGTCATTAGTATTTACGTCAGTATGTAGCTTTGAAAAAGAAGTGAAGTCTTTGTGTTCCAAAAGCAATTTACCTGCCTCACGCATTAAAGTCAAATTAACTTTGCGCACATACATATAACTGTACTTTTCAATGAATGGATTTTTTTGTTGGTTGATATAATACCTGTACTCTCTGCTGATGGCATCAAAACGAGTGTGCGCATCATCCTTTACACAAAGGATCTTTTTAATCACTACATCGTTGGGTATTAAATGATTTAATTTATAGCATAACTCATCCTCATTGTATTTACCTAACTCAAGTTCGCAATGCAAATAAAAATCCGAAGCATGAACACCTGTATCCGTTCGCCCACAGCCCATTACAGAAACTTTTTCTCCAACTAAGACCTTTAGCTTAGATTCAATTACTTCTTGAACCGTAATTGCGTTAGGTTGAAATTGCCAACCATGGTAATTAGTTCCATCGTAAGCTAAGTGAAAAAAATATTTTTTTATTTTCATTTTATTTAAAATAATCTAAAAACACAAAATCATAGATAAAACGTGTTGTATTATCGACTTAACGCATAAAGGTGCAAATGTAGCCATATATACATTTAAAAATCAAGCTATTGCGGTATAAAATAAATTATACAACTGTAACTATTTAACAATCAAAATGTTTATCTTATACGTCCTTAATTTAAACCTTTGACTTATGAAGAAACTACTGACTCTTGTTAGTTGTGCATTAATAACTTTGAATTCTACCGCTCAAACACCTTCTACCTCAATCGCTACATGGAAAAATGACGCCAAAGGTGCGTACAGTTTTATTCATGATGATTACGGGGATCCAAGTGTTGCTGGAATTAACAACTACGCAGATACTATTGCACGTAACAGAGGTATAAAATTTACCATTGGAGCAATAACTTCCTCCTGTGAAGCTAATCCGCAAATGTGGACTGATGCAATTGACATGATTAATTACGGTCATGAAATCATTAACCATACTCATAATCATTATTGTGCTGTAAGAGCGGACGACTGGTGTAATACAGGATTATGGGCAGAACCAAATACTGAAGATTTCGCGACGGAAATGACTCAAAGTAGTAACTCAATAACAAGCAACACTGGTACAACTCCAAGATTTTTCATTTATCCTTACGATCTGTATAATGATGCTGCAAATGATCATTTAAAATCTTTAAATTACATTGGTTCCAGAACAGGTGATCGTGCAGAAAGCTCAGCTAACTTCACTCCTGATTCAGATGGGTTTTTTAAAACTAATTTCTATGTTAAAACCCTAGACAATAATGGAGACATTACAGCTGGAAATTTAAACTATTGGGCTGATCAAGCTAGTGCGAATAACGCTTGGATTAACCGAGAAATGCACAATGTGGGACCTACTGGCTGGGGACATATCACAGTGGACAATTACCGAGATCACTTAAACCACTTACAAACAGAAGTCACAGCGAATAACCTGTGGGTAGGAACAATTTCAGAAGTACTTACTTATCAAATTCAAAAATTAAATTATACACCCAACACTTCATATGATGTTGGCTTAAACGAAATCACTGTTTCATGGAACATTCCGTCTTTTGATGTACCAGGTTATTTAGCACCACTTACTAAGAAAAATTCAGTAACCATATTAGTAAACTTGGACGGTATTGACCCAGCAGGTTTAATTGTGAAGCAAGGAATAAATACAATTTCAGATGTTACTGTAAGGAACGGTGTAATGAAATTCGACGCTTACCCTTCGGAAGGCACAATCACCATCGGAAGCGGTATTTGTACCGATTTTTGTTTTGTATCAGGTTTGTCAAACACTACAGTTAATGTAGACGACAATACTGCTTTTAACATTAACATTACTGCAACACCAACCGTTACTTACCAATGGTACTTTAACGATGTGTTAATTGTAGGAAAAAAAGCTAACTCACTAGCATTAAGTATTGTACAAACGAACCAAGCAGGAACATATAAAGTGGTGGCTTCTAAACCTGGGGAAACAGACATCACTGACAGTGCAGTGCTGACTGTTGATAATCAAACGCCTTTCAACAATACTATTGCAGCA
>JBLIBC010000277.1:0-3351 GCA_047632015.1 Glaciecola sp. | reverse complement strand
CATGTTTTCCTTAATCATGTGCATTGGAACATGTCCCGGACCTTCAATAAAAGTTTGAACTTCGTGTTTCCATGCAATCTTTGTCAATTCTCCTAAAGTTTCTAATTCGGCAAATTGAGCTTCATCGTTAGCGTCAGCAATTGAGCCTGGACGCAAGCCATCACCTAATGAAAACGAAACATCGTAGGCTTTCATGATTTCACAAATATCTTCAAAGTGAGTGTACAAGAAACTTTCCTTGTGGTGAGATAAACACCATTTTGCCATAATTGACCCTCCTCTTGAAACGATTCCCGTTACCCTTTTTGCAGTCATTGGAACCATGTGTAACCTAACTCCTGCATGAATAGTAAAGTAATCAACTCCTTGTTCAGCTTGTTCAATTAGAGTGTCTCTGAATATTTCCCAAGTTAAGTCTTCTGCTTTTCCGTTCACTTTTTCAAGTGCTTGATATATTGGTACAGTTCCTATAGGAACTGGTGAATTCCTAACGATCCATTCTCTTGTTTCGTGGATATTTTCTCCAGTTGACAAATCCATGATGTTGTCAGCTCCCCACCTGCATGCCCAAACAGCTTTTTCAACTTCTTCTTCTATGGACGAAGTGACGGCGGAATTACCAATGTTGGCGTTAATTTTTACCAAAAAGTTTCGTCCCAATATCATCGGTTCTGCCTCTGGGTGGTTAATGTTGGAAGGTATTACTGCTCTTCCTCTTGCAATTTCTTCCCTAACAAACTCAGCTGTAATCTTATCTGGAATACTGGCGCCAAAACTTTCACCTGGGTGCTGAACAGTTTTACTTTTTACTTCCTCGATTTTTTGATTCTCTCGAATAGCAACATATTCCATTTCAGCAGTTATGATACCACGTTTTGCGTAATACATTTGAGAAACATTTTTCCCTTTTTTTGCTTTCAACGGTAATTTTAAATGGCCGAACCTCAAGTGGTCAAGACCCTTATCATTTAACCTTTGGTTACAAAAGTCAGAACTAAATGAATCAAGTTGATCCACATCACCTCTTTTCAAAACCCATGGTTCACGAAGTTTTTCTAATCCTTTATGGATGTCAATTTCCTTGCTTAAATCAGTGTAAGGACCTGAGGTGTCATATATTGTTACAGGTTGATTTTTGGTTTTAAAACCAGTCATTGAATGCGTGGTGTCTTCCAGTGCAATTTCTCTCATGGCCACACTTAGTTCAGGATAAATTTCGCCTTTAACGTACACTTTCGAGGAGCTAGGAAACGGGTTTCTTGTGATGACGTCTTTTTTTGGAGCTTGATCTGGTTTTTTCATGTTTTGATTTTAAAGTTATTATCCGCCTTGTGTGGCTTTAATGATTAGAATTTCGTCGTTGTTATTTAATGAAGTAGTCCCCCAATTGTTTTTGGTAATAATTTGTTGATTTATAGCGATTGCAATTCCATTTTGTGGAATGTCCAAAGATTCAACAGCAGTGAGCAAGGAAGTGTTATCCTGCATTTCCTGATCATTCCCATTTAGTTTAATTGAAAGCATACTCCTTGTTCAATTGTTTAAATACAAGTAATGCTTAAGGGGTTGAAAATATCAGCCCGAAAATGGACTTTTCTTTTTCCTACGTTGGTACTAACCAATTCAGGTTCAAAGGATATTTCTCAGGTTTTGACTTTTAATAAAGCTAATCACCACTCCTAAAGATTACCAAGCGAAGATACCTTATTGAAGTACATTAAAGGTTGATTATGGAAAGTAAATGTTAACACGTTATTAACTTGTGTTGGTATATGCATGAGAGGTGATAAATTGAAGTCGGATTGTGACCATATTATAACTTTGTCGTTCTGCTTCACCTGTTAAGCTTTTATGTATATTTGAAAAAAAGTCACCATGAAAAAATCGATTTTATTGCTCGCATTGTTAGTTGGAAGTGTTGTATTAAGCGCTCAAAATGAGTTAAAAAATATTACAGAAAAATCGTGTGATTGCATGAGTGATCTTGATATATCTAAATTTAAAAAGAAGGACTTAGAGGCTCAGTTAGGTTTGTGTTTTATTGCTGGAGCGGGTGATCATGAGAAATGGTTAGAGAAAGAACATGGAATTACTTTTACTGGTAAAAAGGCAAAAAAATCAGGTGAAAAGTTAGGTGAATTAATTGCAGTTCAAGCATTGTCAAAGTGCCCCGGCTTAATTATGGCTTTAGTCAATAAAAAAGGATTTGAAGAAGCTCAAGTGGAATACAAAAAGAAAAAAGCAGGAATACCGACTACAACCGTAACAGCAAAACCAAAGGTAACTCCTGTTAAATCTATTTCTGGAAAAGTGGTAAAAGTTGGAAAGAAAAATTTTGCAAGTTTTAACGTGAAGGGGGCCGATGGATTTACAAATACCTTGTATTGGATTGATTACTTTGATAATTCAGGTGTCTTATTAGAAGAGCTTTCGTCGCTAAAAACAAAGGACTTGTCATTTACTTACATCGAAAAGAAAGTGTTCTTTGCAGATAAGAATAATTATGAGCTTGTAAAAGTAATTACTGGCGTTAAGTAGATTCAGTAGTTGGTATCAATAAGTTCAACAAATTAGTCTGTGTTTTTTTTAGTCGAATTAATCCAACTGCAGTTGTCATTAAGAATTAAAGTGTTTGAGTTTACAAATTCCTCAGATACTCCGTGAAACTTGTATCGTCTGGTAAATCCCATTTTTTCTTTAAACGGTACTTTCTTTTTTCCACGGCCGCTACTGAAATGTTAAGTAATCCAGCTATTTCCTTGTTGGATTTCCCCATGCGAACGTACGAGCAAAATAACAAGTAGGACTCGTTCATACGGCTTTCTTTTTGCTTTAATTTTTGAAAAAAGTTATCGTTTTTTTCGTCAAAATGAACTTGGAAATTTTCCCAATTACTTTCATCATCTAGGTTATTGGCTATAGCCGTTTTAACCGATCTGAATTTAATTTGATCAGCGTGTGAAAGCTCTTTTGAAATTTTATTTAGTTGAGCAGTTAAATTCGATAATAAATCCTTTTTTTGTGTGTAGGTCAATGCGATATACGCTAATTCATTTTCCTTGCTTTTTAGTTCTAAGGCTATTGTTTCAGCTTTATGCAGTTTCTCCTTGATTTCAATTTCTCTTTTATTTTCCAGCTCCAATTTTATTTTTTGTTTTTTGAACAAATTGAAAACCAAGTAAATCCCTCCCAAAAACATCAAAAAGTAAAAGAATTTCATTGTAGTGGACCTGTACCAGGGAGGTAATATTTTAAATTCAAAAAAGGTGGCACCTGCAATTTCGTCCCCTTTTGTTGCTCTAACATGGAAAACATAGTTTGCTTCTTTTAGGTTGGTGTATTCTTTAAAAT
>JBLIBC010000276.1:0-3355 GCA_047632015.1 Glaciecola sp. | reverse complement strand
TTAAATAAAAAACTAGGTAACCAATTAATGGGCAAAATATAAATTGATGGATCAAGCACCCATAAATTCTTTTCAACCTCTCTTAATGCTGGCAACTCTTTATTGATGACTTTAAGTCTATTTTTTGTAGTTGTCCAGGATCTTTTTTTCCAAGCACTAACTCTATCGATAGGAGAATTCACATACAATACTCGATGAGTCTTTGCGAATTCCTGGGCAATGTTCTTGCAATTACTTCCGATTTCGATGTCCCAAGGCTGTATCCCTGTTATCACTATGTTACGCTGTTCTGCCATAATTTTGGAATTTTAATTTATCATTTTTAGCACACCATTTTTCTTTTTCGAAATCATAGTACTTCACAACCCTTGCAGGATTTCCTACTGCCACAGAAAAAGAGGGAATGGACTTTGTTACCACCGCCCCACCTGCAATCACACAATGCCTTCCTATTGAAACTCCCGCTGTAATTACGACGTTCGCACCTATCCAACAATCATTTCCTATTGATATTTCAGCTGTGGTACATTTTTGTTCTCTTGGAGGGATCATAATATCTTGATAACCATGATTCAATCCACTCACTACTATATTTTGAGCCATGTTCACATTATCACCAATTGTGACTGGACCAATGATGGTGTTCCCGAGACCAATCCTGCTTTTTGAACCCACAACAACAGCCCCCATTGCATTATTTACACAGGAAAAATCTTCAACTGTGGAATAATCTCCCAGCACAAAATCATTGTAAGGAAAAACGTCCATTCTAGTTTGCTTGCTAATTAATGACTTTTTCCCTCTAACATGAACCAACTTATTCCAAAATACCTTTACCCACAACCGAGGCCTTGGCCTGTATGGATCTTGTAACATCCATAAAGCCATCCTCTTCAGTATCGGAGTTGATTTTATTTTATCTAGAATTTTCATGGTTAATGTTTTTTAGTCTCATTATCCCCTAACTCTAAACCAGAATGCGGGGTGTGAATAAATTTTTTGTTTGCGCCTAACAACTTAAATAGGGATAAAAAAGTGATAGCAAAAGCTTGAATTAAGGCAAAAGGAATCGATACCAATTTTTTATTAATCAACGATACTGGTATTGCAATTAAATAAACAGTAGTAACTGAAATAAACATTACAGTCCACAGGATACACAACAGATCCCATTCGACAACCCAAAATAATACAGACCCTACCGCTAAAAATCCTGGAAGCAACAACCTAGGAGGTAAACAAAGCTGAATTGCTTTATAAAAATAATCGAAATTACCTTTGAACAACAATGATATTGCCATTGGCATTCTTTTGATCATATAGTGGTACTGCGCACTTATCCAACGCGTCCTCTGATTTCCGAAAACTTCTGCCTTTTGTACTTTTTCATCGTATACAACAATGTCTTCTGCATATTGGATCCTAACCTTCTGCTTAATAATTTTCAGCTCTAAGTCTTTATCAAATCCTCCTACCGCTTCAATTCCTCTCATTAACTTTTTAAATAACGTATAATCGAATGCCATGCCTGAACCAACCAACCTGGAAGACAATTTAAGAGCAGCTGGCCCTTTGCAATAGATGTGGTTATTTACTTCTTCGCTGATAGCGTCTAGTAATGCAAATTTGGCATTGGTGTTTTTTGCACACCTGTGTCCTTGAACAGCATGATTGCCAGACATGTATTGTTCTGCAAACTTCTGAACGACCCCTCTTTCCATTACATTATCAGCATCTAAGACAATTGCTAAATCAAAAGAGTCACCCATAACTTTTAATGCATAATTCAAAGCTTTAGCTTTTGTGCTTTTATCAAAGGCCACACAAATAAGAGACAACGGGAGTTCTTGCAACCAAAAGTTCGTAATTTTTTTTAGCGAATCGGAAATGACTATTACCTCAAAGTCACCCTCATACTTTTGTTTTAAAGCTTCGTGAGCTACCTTTACTATCACAGCATCTTCCTTGTAGGCTGGAATAAAAACTGCAACTCTTGGTAATTTACCTTCACCTTTAATTTTAATTTTTTTGTAAAAAAAACCCGCTACACCATTTATCACAATGTAAATTGAAGAAAACAAAAACCAACCTGTTATTAATATTGAGAACAAATAAATTATAATCATAGTTTAAAGGGTTTGTAAGTAAATTTTCCATCAGATAAATTCCAAAAAAAGGCACTACAGTATGCAATCAAGTGGACACGCTTAAACATTAATGCAATTATGTTTTTTGGCCAAGAAACAAGCAAAAGAAATAAAAGGGGTAAAAGATAATTGAATCCCTTCATGTTTCTTCTTACAAAAAGAAACCTACTCCTTGTCAAATAATAGGTTTTTAAAGGACTGTTTTTACCCGTTGTCATCGATTCTTTGTGGTAAATTTTTGCTTGGGGAACAACGTTAATAGAATAACCAGCTGCACGAATTCTTTCACACCAATCAAGCTCTTCATAGTAAAGAAAAAACTGATTACACATCATACCCACTTCATTTATTACTTTCATCGGAACCATCATTGCAGCTCCATGAGCATAAAACGTTTGTTTTACCTGATTAAATTGTTCTTGATTTTTTTGACCATTACCAACGTGCTTATTTCTTACTGTAAACTTGTTCATTTTAGTCGATCCAACATATTGAATAACAGTTGGGTTATCGTAGAATAAGATCATTGGACTCACAGCCCCAAGCAAATTGTTTGACACTAAATCTTTGCATAGTAATGTCATTAGGTTTTTTGTAAAAACAGTATCGTTGTTTACGAAAAAAACATATTCGCCAAGCGCATTCTCAACTCCTAAATTATTACCTCCCGCAAAACCTAAATTGCGGTCACTAGTTATCAATTTAATAAAAGGAAAGCTGTACTGAAGCGAAAGCGCTGAATCGTCTTGAGATCCATTATCTACAACTATAACCTCGTAGTTTGTATATGAACTTAAGACTATAGATTCTATAAGACCTTTTGTAATCTCAGTGTTATTGTAATTAACAGTTATGATTGAAATTAATGGCTCCTTGTTCTTTTTCATTTTTGTATCGTTTAGACAACTATTAAAATACAACAGCTATACCACCAAACAACACGTTAATAATCAACAACTTAAAACATACAATCTTTAAGTAAATGTCCACAATAAAGACTTAGTCTATAATCAAGAGTAGACGTTCACCTTTAAGCACTTTTTAAAACTCGTGATTTAAACACATTTGAAACAACAAACCCAAAAGCTTTCGAAACTTCCCAAAGTTCGGCTCCAAGTGATCTTTGAGGAAAGAAATGTGAAGCAAACTCAACATCCCATGCCTGTGTAAAATACTTCCTGTACTTTTCTTCTGTAGGGTTGACTAAA
>JBLIBC010000275.1:0-3418 GCA_047632015.1 Glaciecola sp. | reverse complement strand
GATCGGTTAATTCCAGTAAAAATAGCAATGATTAAAAGAGATAATAATATGATTCCTAAAATCACTAGTAAATTAGAATCTTCTTTTTCAACAACAACTTCTTCACAGTCAATCAATCCTACAGAATTCCCACTAGTCGGAGGTGCGTATGTAGTAATATAAGAGACAATATCTCCCAACTGCTCATCACTCATCCAAGCGAATCCAGTCATTATGGCCTCACCATTATCCATGTACACTTGATTAGCATATGCGTCGCCAGTTGCTCTTAAAGCGTTGTTGTCCTTAATCCAAGAATACAACCACTCTTCAGATGGCACTCTGTCCAACACTCCTGACAAAGCTGGACCTGTTGAAGCTTTCGTCATGTGGTGACATGATGCACAATTTGACTTAAATAGCTTTAATCCATTTTCAGCATTTCCAGCAAAGGAAAGTGAACTAAGTAGTAAGAAAAGCGTTGTAATAAATATGGATGAGATTGGTCTCATGTTTTTGCTATATCGTTTCATTAATCTCTTAAATTTTCGACTTTTTCAGTTCGAGCCCATTTTAGGCTGGTTGCAAAGCTAAAGAATTAAGACATTTTAAGAACTTTATTTGCAAATAAAAGCCTAATTTAAAATCATTCTAAATAAGCTTAAAGCGTGTTAAGTTTTCTGTAAAAAATTGTTTTTCAACATGTTACAAAGGGGTAGTACTGTCACAGTTTTGTCACAAAACGTTTTTTACTGCTTGGGAATCAATATTTTGCCACGATTGGCATTCGACGACCCATCCCAAAAGATTTTGGACTTATTCTTAGGGTTGGAGGAGTTTGATATCTTTTGTACTCCGTTAAATTGACTAAGCTCAACACTTTACGAACCAAATCCTTTTCGTATCCTAACTCAACAAGCTCTTTCTCCCCTTTTCTTTTTTCAATGTAATTAAACAAGATAGCATCTAAGATTTCATAATCAGGAAGTGAATCACTGTCTTTTTGATCCGGACGTAATTCAGCAGATGGAGGTTTTACGATCGTGTTTGTAGGAATTACTTCCTCGTTTCTGTTAATGTATTTAGCAAGCTCAAATACTTCGGTTTTATAAACGTCACCTAGAACGGATAATCCACCATTCATGTCTCCATATAAAGTTCCATAACCTACTGCTGCTTCACTTTTATTAGAGGTATTCAAAACAATGTTACCAAATTTATTGCTCACCGCCATTAAAAGTGTTCCTCGGATTCGAGCTTGTAAATTCTCTTCGGTTACGTCGAATTTTTGATCAAAAAATAATTCGCTTAGTTCATCCTGAAAGGCAGAGTAAGTGGCTTTTATAGGAATAACTATTTTTTTAGCATTCAAATTTAAAACTAAATCTTCGGCATCTTTAATTGAATGGTCAGATGAGAATTCAGAAGGCATTAAAACAGCAAGTACATTATCGGCCCCAAGGGCTTCTGAAGCTAATGCAAAAGTCACCGCAGAATCGATCCCGCCACTTAATCCCAATACTGCTTTTGTAAAGTTTGACTTGCGAAAATAATCCTTAATCCCTAGTATTAAAGCATCATGGATCAACTCCATTTTAGCGTGGCTTGCTAAAGGATTTTTATCTTTTTGAGTGCCAACTATAAAATCCTCTGAAAATAAATTAGCTTGATTTGTGACCTCGCCTTTTTGGTCCATAAAAAAAGAACCTCCGTCAAAAATAAGCTCTGTTTGTGACCCAACGTGATTGCAATAAACTATTGATAAGTCTTGCTGAATAGCATTTATTTTTAATGTACTTTTTCGTTTTTGATCTTGAACATATGAAAATGGAGACGCCGCAATATTAATGATCGTTTGAACTCCTAGTTTTTTCAACTCCTCTGCTGGAGAAATCGTGTACAAGGGGTTGTGTTCTACATTCCATAAATCTTCACATATAGCAACACCATAACAATGACCATCTATTGTAAAATTACTAAATGTGGAATTTGGTTCAAAGTACCGATACTCATCAAAAACATCGTAATTAGGCAACAAAGTTTTATGAAACACATTACTCACTTTGCCTTCTTTTAAATGAAAAGCCGAATTAAATAACCTTTTCCCTTTTTTACTTTTGTTACGAGAAGGAGAACCTACGATTACTTCAATATCGAAAGCATAATTCGCAAGCGTATCGATAGCATTTTCACAAGAATCTATGAAAAAGTCAAATTCTAAAAAGTCACGAGGAGGATATCCACAAACAGCCAACTCAGGAAATACGATTAATTTAATTCCTTGCTCTTTTGCTCTCAGAATGTTGTCGATTATCTTTTGAGTGTTTTTCTCAAAATTACCAACATGAACATTGATTTGAGCAATAGCTATTGATTTACCATTACTCATCAGGTGCATATTTGGAAGGTGAGAAAATCATCATCAATCTTTTACAACTGTTCTAAGGTGTTGTTTATACATAGTTTGAGTGCTTTTGAGAACAAAAAAACTTTATAAAGAGCTCGCTAGATCAAGTTCTAAAACATAATAGCAACGCTCAAACCACCATAGCCTAAAGCTCCGGTTTGCTTGAACACTTCACCAGTTGAGGCAAAACTTAATTTCGTTTTATTTAAATTGTCATCTCTTAGAACGTTTGACAACCCATGTTCCCAGTTCAAGCTCACAACTAGTGCAGTATTCCCCACTAAACTGTATTCGAAACCAAGATTAACTGACAAGGCTGTTCTGTACCAATTCGTTACTTCATTAGCGTCGATTTCATCTAAACTACCTGACAACTCTGACACTACGGTTCCTTCCTGTATCGTATTCTTTTTGGTAAATGAATCATAGTTCAAGTTTCCAACTATCCCTATCTCGGCAAAATACGTCAAGTAACCAATTTCAGGGGTTTTTAATTTCAGCTTTAATGGCAATTGCACGGTTTTAAAAAAATATCTTCTACTAAGGAGAAGTGATGTGTCTGCAGGTTGAGTAATACCATTATCCTCACTCTGGTAAATAAAATTCACATCATCTGTATACTTAACCGATACGCCATAATTTACCATTGAAGCTCCTGTAACGAACGACACGTAGTCAGATATTCTAAATTCAGTAATTAACCCTCCTCCTATCACAAAACCCAACCCGTCTGGGTCCTGCCCTTTATCTATTGTCAACCATGAGCCTCCAGAATTAATAGTAAGTCCAAAACGCATACCTGTTGCTCCTCCATCATCTTGTGATTGCACTGCTAAAGACAAGGAGCAAATAGCAACAATTAACAAATATTTAATATTCTTCATGATATATGTTTAAAAGTATTATCCAAACTCATTTTCTAATATTTACCTTTGAGTCGAAAACAAAGTTAATAATAAAGACAATGAAAAAAATTTTTTGTTATCTATTTTCACTGGTGATTTTTTCAGCTTGTAATGATGATAAACTTTT
>JBLIBC010000274.1:0-3422 GCA_047632015.1 Glaciecola sp. | reverse complement strand
CCTTAAAATCAACGATGAGGAATTAGAGCATTTTGCGAAAGAGAATAACCTTTCTGATCCTGTTGCTTACTTGGACGAAAAATACAACATCAACAAAGTGATACTGACCAAAGGTGCAGACGGAGCTGATGTGTTTTGGGAAGGTGAAAAATTTAGCTCAAATGCAGGAACTGTAAACAACCTAAAGGACACTGTTGGAGCTGGAGATTCGTTTACATCAATGTTCATTTATGGTTTACTAAAAGGCATTCCAGTAAACGAAAACCTAAAAAGAGCTAGTGATTTTTCAGCCTATATTTGTGAAACGAGCGGTGCAATTCCAAGTGACAAAAGTGAATATACAAAATACATTCTTTAGTACATCAACTACTTATCGTTCAGTATTTTAGATAAATACACTCCCATACTTGCGCAAGCTTGTATTAAGTAACCGCCAGTTGGAGCATTCCAGTCTACCATTTCTCCAATACAATAATTGTTGGATCTTTCCTTTAGTTCAAATCTTGAATTTAAAGAACGTAATGCAATGCCTCCAGTTGTCGATATTGCTTCATCAATTGGTGCAGTAGCAGTGACCGTTAATGGGAACTTCTTAATTTTTTTAGCCAGTGCTTTATGATCAGTAAATTCTTCTTTTGTGAGCATGAATTTTAACATGTCAATTTGAACAGTACTTAATTTTAGAATTTTCTTTAACACACCCGTAGTGTTCAAACCACTGTTAGTAAGCTTTTTTAAAACATCATCCTCCTTTAATTGTTTCTTTAAGTCAATTTCAATTACGGCATCCCTTCCATTAGTCAATTGCTTTTGAATTTGAGGGCTTAGAGCATAAATGGCGTTGCCTTCCAACCCAAACTCCGTCACAACTACTTCTCCTTTTTGACTTGTTCCATCACACGAAATAACAATGTTTTTAAGAGCCTTTCCTTCGTTTCTTTTCACGAAAACCTCAGGAAAACTAACATCAAAGGCACAATTTGCTGCCACAAAAGGAAGCACATCTATTCCTTTTTTTGAAAAAGTTTTTAACCACGCATCATTTGCCCCAGTTACTTTCCAACTTCCTCCGCCTAACGCAAAAACGTTGATGTCCGCTAGAACAGTTTTATTTTCATCGTCCGATTCATCAAAAATCAATTCGTTTTTGTCACTCCAACCTGTGAATCGATGACCGAATTCAAATTTTACCTTATTGCTTTTCAATTTCTTTTCAATGGCACTTAAGACCTCGATTGGCTTTATTCCTTTTGTTGGAAAAACTCGCCCGCTAGAACCTACAAAAGTGTTAATCCCGATGCTTTCTAACCACGAAATAAAGTCATTATTAGTGAAGAATGTTAAGGCGTTCTGTAAAAACTCACCTGGAGCATAACGCTTTATCATTTCGGATACAGGTTCTGAATGGGTCAAATTAAATCCACCATCACCAGCTACCAGAAACTTCCTGCCTAAAGATTTATTGGCCTCGTATATCGTAATATCAAACTTCTCATTATTTAGGAATGATGCTAAAAACAAAGCTGCCGTTCCTCCCCCTACAATTGCTACTTTCTGTTTCATTTCCATGATTTATTACTTAGGTATTGACCTCGATTTGTATGATTCAAAATCAGGAACTGTTCGTTCGTACTCGTTGTTAAAATTGGGCGAACTGATTAAAAAATCAGCTGTGGCTTCATTACAAGCTACAGGGATGTTCCAAACTGAAGACAACCGTATTAATGCTTTCACATCCGAATCATGAGGCATGGCCTCTAAAGGATCTAAAAAGAATATAAGCATGTCAATTTCACCTTCAGCTATTTTAGCTCCAATTTGTTGATCACCTCCTAAAGGGCCACTGTGTAACAACTGCACATCCAAACCTATTTCTTTGACTATTGTTTTCCCAGTTGTTCCCGTGGCATAAAATTGATGATTTTGAACTTTATCTAGGTTTCTTTTCAACCATTCAATTAGCAAGAATTTTTTATTGTCGTGAGCTACAAGAGCTATGGTTTTATTGGAGGATACTTTCATTTGGCGAAGATATGAAAAGTAAGATTGGAATTTTCGCTGTAACAACATTTAGGTTTATCCGTTATCACATTGAATTCAAATAATTAAATTACTTTTAATAAACAGCCCAAGTAACAATGCAAACAGCCTCCATTCACTCAGCATTTATTCCCTTCTTACTACTGATTATTTTTCTAGGATCATGCTGCGGTGCATATCAAACTGAATATGTTGACCCTCTATATTTAGAGGTAAGAGGTAAATTTGAAAAGTGTCCTTTATCTCCTTGCCCTCCTGATTCCGAAAATGAAAATTGTAAAGTAAGACCATGGCTAAATGTGGAGTACGAAAGAAACGACATCCATCTCTTTAAAATTGGGGCTACCTATCTTGGTTACACACCAAAATTCATGTATTTAGCTGGAGCTAATTATTTATACAGTCCGTCCAATGTAAATGGATTGAATTTCATCGCTCAAGTTGGTGCATTTCCTCATAATTACATTTACACTACTTTTTTAGGAATTGATTACGGCAGGTGGAACAAAAGCGTCAACAGTCAAGTGATTAGTCCGCATGTAGGATTAACGATACCTTATTCCATATTTAGAAACACTCAGCTAAAGTTTGGATATAACATTGGATTCAAAGACCCTTTGTACAGTGGACTCTTTGCAGCGATCAATGTTAAATTACCATTCTTTCATTTATTTTAAAACAGTTATCAAATGAGTTAAAGCTGTTCTATAAATTACTTCAATTTAAAACTGTTGAGGATTTGTTCCCCTGCTTGTTGATACTTGGAAAAATTATTTACGTCACAGGTCAAGGTTAATACATATGCTTTCTTGTTTACCAACCAATAATATTGTTCAAACTTCAAGTTTAACTTTCCTTGTTTTCCGGTGTATATCATTTTTTGAAACGGCCCACTTGTTCCATTTGTTCGCTTATTCAACAATATTTTACTGTCAGTTATCAATGTTTCAATTTGATTCACCGATATTTTAACATACTGATCTAGGGTTAAATCGTACGCACTTAAATCTTGAACTAAAATATTCACGTTTGATCTGAAAGCTGATATTCCTTTTACTGTAGGACTAAATAATATCAGGTCAGTTCCCATTGCTTTACTTGTGTCTGATGACCAATTGTAAGGGTATGTAATTTGGTAACCGTTAGTGATGTGGATTTTTGTAGTATCACTCGAAGCTAACAAAGGGAAAATTAGTAGCATGTTTGCTGTAAGGATTAAAAGAAGTTTTCTGTTCATTTTTTAGTTTTTGAGGGAATGACAATTTATGTTGTTAATTGTAGTGAATTTGGAAACTATTACTCGCTGCTGTTGTGATTTGATTTTTTTTGATATCCAAAAATATTTCAAGTAAATTTTGGATGGGGGGAGGGGGGATTGACTC
>JBLIBC010000273.1:0-3470 GCA_047632015.1 Glaciecola sp. | reverse complement strand
ATTTCAGCCATTTGAAGATCAACCGGCCTGGTAATTTTTATGTTTTCAAAGTTTCCTGGCACCAGGTTGACACTAACACCTTTTGCCTCAATTACACTGGCATCATCAGTAAAAGAATCTTGGAACCCTTGCTGAAAAGCTTGTTTTAAAAGTGTTGTTTGAAAAACCTGTGGGGTTTGTACCGTTTTAAAATAATCCCGATTGACATGACTACTAACATTACCGTCCACTTTACGAATTGAATCGTTGATTGGAACCACAGGAATTGCATTCCCTGATTTTTCAGCTTCCTGGAAGCATGTTTTAATAGTTAGTTCACTGACTAACGGACGTACCGCGTCGTGCACCGCCACTATTCCCTCAGTCACTAAATTAAGTCCGCTTTTAACAGAATGAAACCTGGTTTC
Organism: Glaciecola sp.; assembly: GCA_047632015.1. Lineage (GTDB taxonomy): Bacteria > Bacteroidota > Bacteroidia > Flavobacteriales_C > JBLIAZ01. The sequence continues at coordinate 3,063 of JBLIBC010000273.1, read as the reverse complement.
ACCACCGATGCCAATTTGATGAATCGTTTTAAATTGGTGTTCCTCACAAAGTAATTCCCAATATTTTATCTGGTTTTCAGGCAACACCACAATCACTTTAATGTCCTTGTATACACTTGTGAATTTTTCGATGGTACGCATGATCACAGGGTAGCCTTTCAATAAAAAAAACTGCTTAGGGATTTCACCACCCATTCTTAAACCCTTGCCTCCAGCAACTACAATTACCGATTTTTCCACTTTGTTATTTTGATTGAATCCTAAAGATAAAATAAATACTATGACAGCTATTATTTGCATGTGCGCTTTTGCAAACAACCACTTAATAAAAAAGCTGGTATTAAAATTGTATTCAGCACAACTATAAAAACAAACGATTGTTAACAAGTGTCGTAAATTGTTGATAACAAGACGCTGATAAAGGCAACCATAAGGCTCAATAACACGTTAAATAAGTATATAAACCAACAAACAATTCAGCCATGGAACCATTAAAACTAAACTACGGACACAGATTTCCTCGATTCAAATTCAAAAATGGAGAAACAAAATACGGCATGTTGTACAGCTTTTACAACAAACAAAAAAAACGTTTAGAGCATTACTTTGCCGAGGCCAACCAAATTAGAAGAAGCAAAAGCTCCAACAAAGCAATAATCTTCAACTACGTAAAAGAATTAAAAAATAAGATCAACATTAACGACGTAGAACAAATAGAATATTTAACATGATTCAAACCATACAACCATGAAAGGCGATCAATCAATTGATCGTCTTTTTTTGTGCCTTCCTTTTTTCTTGAAGTATTAACACCGTTGTCTGAATTTGCTACGACCTTGACTATTGGCAAAAAAACTGATGGAAATTGCCACTAGCACAAAAAGCTGCATTAAAAAAATTGATTCTCCGCTGCTCTACCTAAAAAGTGTTTTATTACAAAATGCAACCAAAACTCTCTTGTACTTTTCGGTGGAAGGACAGTGCCTTGACCTCCAACGGCATGTAATCGTAACTTGCCTGAATGCGGTAGTTCTTGATTTAGTGCAACGTAATCTAGAGCGGGAATGTTTAGCAATTTTCTAATTGCGGTAATCAAAAACGTGTTGTACAACCGATGCCAACTTTATATCGAGCTTAAAACAAAATTAGAACGTTTAGAAATAAGGTGCTATTAATTAGTAAAACCAATGATATCGCAATTGGAAAATTGCTAAACATTCCCGTTCTAGATTACACTCCGTTAAATCAAGAACTACAAAACATAGCCCCTACAACGTTGGTTATCCACGATATTAACTTAGAATCAATAGTTCTTTAATTCGTCACTCTTTTTCATTATCTTTATGAGATGGAAAAAACAGATTAGGGTTACCCCTTTAAATCCCACGCCGTAAACTGCTTATGGTCACAGGTTGTTTCTTTGATTCAAAATTAGAATCATGAAAATATTAAAGAGTTTATCAAGAGAGAGTATTAGAGAGGATTTTGGAACAAAAGAACAGTGTCTAAGTTATTTGTCAAGTGAAAAATGGGGCAACAATTACCAATGTATAAAGTGTAAAAACGAAAAATACAGCAAGGGTAAAAAATCCTTTAATCGAAGATGCACCAAGTGTGGTTATGATGAATCCCCAACAGCGAACACCTTGTTTCATAAGGTGAAATTTGGAATAGATAAAGCTTTTGAAATGGCTTACGACATCTCCACAAGTAAAAAAGGAGCAAACAGTGTTTGGCTAGCTGAACGTCATGGCATCAAACAGATGGCAGCATGGTTGTTTCGTAGAAAAGTACAACAAGCCATGAAAAGTAGCGAGCAATTCCCTCTTGAACAAGAAGTGCATGTAGATGAATTTGAGATTGGAACCCCACAAAAAGGAGAGCCTGGGAGAAGCAAGTCGGAACATAAAGTGAGGGTCGTAATTGCCTTAGAATATCGTGATGCGAGATTAATAATGGAATCTTTAGGTAGAATAGCGGGGAATCAATTTAAAAAACTTCAGGATGAGGCTTTCGCACAAATAAACCACTATGGACTCAAAGTCCATAGTTTTTAACGTGACTAAAAGTCACGCCTACGCACTGATCCAATATAAAGTTCGAATTGTTATCTATATTAGGATTACGATAATGCTCTAAGTATTCATTCACCATCTCATCTGTAATATTATCAGTATTAACGATGTTTTGTTGCCCAAACTATATAGGGTCTGCTCAGAAAGAAAAAAAATACACCTAAAATATTGTTAGTCAATTAGTTGTGATGATAACCTCATCTCTTTAATGAGTGAGAAGTGCAAGGTATTTCTTATTTTTAGCAAAATAAGTTTGCAGTATGATATCGTATATTTCTCAAAAACAGTTAAGCATTGAAGAATTTGAAATCCCATTTCAAGCAGAAATGCGATCGGATAATCGCTGGGTTAAACTAAGTGAAATCGTACCCTGGGACAGCTTTGCCTCTCTTTACGTTTCCACAATGGATATAAAAAAGGGTCGACCAGGCATATCCCCAAGAATTGTATTGGGAGCGTTAATCATTAAGCACCTTGAAAAACTGGACGACAGAGGAGTTATTGCTGCTATTCAAGAAAATATCTACATGCAGTTTTTTGTTGGTATGTCAGGTTTTAATTCCGACCCTGTGTTTTCTCCTTCTTTGTTTGTTGACCTTCGAAAACGAGTTGGAAATGATGTTTTTGATAAATTGAACACCGAACTCATAAAAGCTGTAAGTGCTGCAGCAGAAAAAGATCACCTAAAAAGAACCGAAGACCATTCCAATAACAAAGAAGACAACAAACCCTTCCCGTCCAACTAAGGGAAGTTACAAATGGATGCAACAGTTGCCGATCAATACATCACTTATCCAACAGACAGTAAAATCTTAAATTCAAGCAGGAAGCGACTAGAAAAAATGATAGATTCCCTTTATGCATTGAACGAGAAGCAAGGAGAAAAGGCCAGGACTTACCGAAAAAAAATGGACGTATTGTTTTTAGATTACTCAAAGAAAAAAAGGAAAATTCAGGGCGTGCACCGAAAGATGAACCGCAAGCTGAT
>JBLIBC010000272.1:0-3509 GCA_047632015.1 Glaciecola sp. | reverse complement strand
GAAATAAAAACATTTGCGGATACAGAGCCGCTATTTGAACCAGACAGTGGTGCCGACTTTTTCTTAATTATTTTGGAAGGTGAGTTCAAGACCTATCTTAAGGTGGACTCAGGTAGGAAATTTGTAAATTCCTTTGGGAAAAATGTTGTTACTGGGGTTCTTCCTTATTCAAGGATTAAAAAATACGGAGCCATAGCAATCTCCTGTGGGGAGTCTTTGGTTTTTATGATGCATAAAAATCATTTACAGGAAATGATAAAAGAATATTACGAACTTACAGCCAGCTTGGTTCACACAATGACATCCCGTGTTCGTGAATTCACTAAGATGCAAACGCAAAATGAAAAATTGATGGCACTTGGTAAAATGAGTGCTGGTTTAGCACACGAACTTAACAATCCTGCTAGTGCGATGGCAAGAAGCGGCAAGGAACTAAAAAAACACTTAGCTAGCACGCCAGAGAAATTCAAAGAGATTCTTGAGATAAAAATAACGCCAGAGGAAGTTGATGCGGTGAACACAATAATGTTCAACAGAATTTCAGGTGAAAAGCAATACCTCAGTATGATTGAGAAAAGTGGCTTACAAGACGATTTAATGGATTTCCTAGAGGATAGAGAGGTTCCTGATGCAGAAGAAATAGTTGATTCCCTTCTTGACTATGGGTTTACTGAGGACGACCTTGAAAACATATCTGACAATGTGGGAGACAAACATTTTAGTTCAGTAATACACTGGATTGCTAGTAACTTGGTTACCGAAAAAATGGTAGAGGACATTAATGAGGCGGCACAGAGAATATCAACACTTATTGGTTCAATAAAGTCTTTTTCTTACATGGATAAAGGCCAAGACATGGAACAGATTAATATCCATGAAGGACTAAATTCAACTTTGAGTTTATTGGAGCATCGCATTCAGAAAAAGGGGCACTTACTGGAAGTAAACTTAAGTAAAGACATGCCTAACATTGCTGGAATGCCGGGAGAGCTCAACCAAGTTTGGATGAATATATTAGGTAATGCAGTTGATGCTTTAGGAGATAAGAGAGGAACAGTTTCAGTAACAACAAAGTACAACAAAGACGTAGTTGAAATATTTTTAAATGATAGCGGTTCAGGAATTCCTGACGATGTGAAAAGCAGAATTTTTGAACCTTTTTTTACCACCAAGGGTATCGGAGAAGGGACAGGGTTGGGTCTTGATATAGTAAAAAAAATAATTGATAAGCATCGAGGGGTAATTACAGTTAAAAGTGAACCAGGAAACACTACTTTTAAAATTGTATTACCGGTAAAAAACAAATAATTAAATGTCAAAGAAACCAATTATAATCGTCGTTGATGATGACCCGCAAGTATTGCAGGCTGTCATCAGAGACATGAGAAGTAATTATCGAAAAGAATACAAAATACTGGCTACTGTTTCGGCCACAGAGGCAATTGAATTAGTTGCTCAATTAAGAAATAAAGGAGATGAGGTAGCTCTTTTCCTAACTGATCAAAGAATGCCTGAAATGCAGGGTGTTGATTTTTTAGAATCAGTAAAAAAAGTGTTTCCGAAAGCTGGTAGAGTACTCTTGACTGCTTATAGTGATACGGAAACAGCTATTAAGTCCATTAATGATGCTAAAGTAGATTACTACCTATTAAAACCATGGGATCCACCTGAGGAAAAATTATATCCAGTTATAGACGACATTTTAGGTGAATGGCAAGTGCAGTACAAGCCTTCTTTTCAGGGTATTAGGGTGATAGGGTATCCGTTTTCAAAATTGTCGCACGATATCAAAGATTTTCTTGCTTCAAATTTAGTTCCATATCAGTGGTTGGATTTGTCCAAAGACGAGGAAGCAAAAATAATCGCGGAAGCCAACAAGTTGGACTCTTCGAATTTTCCGATTGTTGTGATGGAAGATGGTGAAATAATTGAGCAACCCACCTCAGCACAATTGGGTGATAAATTAGGTTTTCACAATAAAGCCAATGAAGAAATTTATGATGTGGTGATTATAGGAGCGGGACCAGCTGGTTTAGCAGCGGCAGTTTACAGCGGCTCTGAAGGATTAAAAAGTTTACTTATTGAGAAAAAAGCACCAGGAGGTCAAGCTGGAACTAGCTCTAGAATTGAAAACTATTTAGGATTTCCAAAAGGTTTAAGTGGACAAGATCTTGCCAGACGAGCAATCACTCAAGCACAGCGTTTTGGAATTGAATTTTTAAACCCGAAATCGGTTAAGGAAATTAAAACAGACGGAATTTATAAAAAATTGATTTTAGAAAGCGGTGAAGAAATCAATGCCAAAAGTGTGGTGATGACTACAGGTGTAGATTACCGTCAGTTATCCACCGAAGGGTTGCCGGAACTTACTGGTGCAGGAGTTTATTATGGCGCTGCAACAACCGAAGCAAACTCATGCAGAGGGAAAGAGGTGTTTGTTGTAGGTGGTGGTAATTCCGCAGGTCAAGGAGCTATGTACCTTTCGCAATTTGCTTGTCAAGTTACTATTCTTGTGCGAAAAGAGGATCTAAGTGCTACAATGTCTCAATACCTTATTGATCAAATTAAAGCTACCCCTAATATTACTTTAAAACCATTCTCTCAAATTAAAAAAGCAATTGGTACACACAGGTTGGAGCAACTGGTTATTGAAAATATAAACAGTAAAGAACAGACAACACATGATACCAGTGCAGTGTTTATTTTTATTGGTGCCAAACCATATACGGATTGGTTGCCAAGCTCAGTAATCAAAGATAGGAAGGGTTTTGTAGTTACGGGAACTGATTTGGGAAATGAACTTGAGCATAAAAAGAGTTGGAAAAAAGAACGAGATCCATACTTGTTAGAAACCTCCATTCCGGGTATTTTTGCCGCCGGAGATGTTCGGTCAGGGGCGATGAATAGAGTAGCGTCAGCAGTTGGGGAGGGTGCAATGAGTATCTCCTTCGTTCATAAATATTTAGCAGAAATTTAACATGATTATATACAAAGCAAACGGGAATTGGATTGGACACTTTTGGCATTTAGCCAAAAGCTGGACCATGGTTAAAGTTTTTAGAGGTGTTCTTTTATTCGGAGCATACACTGGAGTTATTTGCTATCTGCATTTTAATTTTTTCCCCGATCATGATAAAAGCGCACTGCTTTCAATATTTTCATTACTGGGAGTTGTGCTTAGTATTTTATTGGTGTTTAGAACAAATAATTCATACGACAGGTGGTGGGAAGGACGAAAATTATGGGGGTCATTAGTTAACAACACTAGAAATATAGCTGTGATTAGTCACTCGATGCTACCTACAGATAATGTCGTATTGCGGGGAGAATTGGTTAAGAAAATAAGTAATTTTTGTCATGCACTTGTGGAGCATTTACGGGAAGGGGTGGTGATAGATAAATTAGTGGGGCTGAATGAAGCGGAAATTTCGAAGTACGAAAATGTGAATCACATCCCGAATTGTATTTCTAATGAAATTTACCAGTTAATTTACGACACTAAAAAAAGA
>JBLIBC010000271.1:0-3528 GCA_047632015.1 Glaciecola sp. | reverse complement strand
TATTTGTTTGCTTTTTTTGTCCCAATCTCCCAAGGTGATTCCGCTGACTTCTTTCAGGGAATTCTCAATGGTTTCCTCGCACATCATGCAGTTACCGTAAACATGAAAATTTTCTGTTAGTTCATTAGGGTTCCCGCAACTTGTTAAAATGGCTGTTAAGATGGCGACGAATATTGTTTTTTTAATCATGATTTATTTTACTGTAAGTTAATTATAGTTTTAAATACCTTCCTTTTCAATAGGGCTATTCCCAATTGTTTTCCCAGTCTTTCCATACGACTTCGAGTCCCTGGCCTTTTAACATTGCGGCAACTTCTTCAGTAGTTCGTTCATCAGATATTTCAAACTGCTCCAAGGAATCAGGTTCCACCACATATCCTCCAGGATTGGTTTTTGATTCTGCACTTAAGGTGGTTGCTCCAAAGTTGACGATGTTGTTTCTGAACTCTTCACTCTCTCTGGTAGATATGGAAAGTTCTACGTCTTCATCCATTAATCTAAATGCACAAACTAACTGAGCTAAATCTTTGTCGGTCATTTCTACTTTTGGTTCCAAACCGCCACTATGAGGGCGGAGTCTTGGAAAGGATATGGAATACTTAGTTTTCCAGTATGTTTTTTGTAAATATTTTAAGTGAAGTGCTGTAAAAAAACTGTCTGCTCTCCAATCCTCTAAACCAAATAAAGCGCCTAAACCAATTTTGTGAACTCCTGCTTTTCCTAACCTGTCAGGAGTGTCTAAGCGGTAGTCAAAATTAGATTTTCTTCCTTTTGGATGGTGCTTTTTGTATTCTGCTCGGTGATATGTTTCTTGGTATACTAGTACCGCGTATAAACCATTTTCAATAAGTAATTCGTACTCTTCCTGGTCCATCGGCTGAACTTCAATGGTGATGTTGGAAAAATGGGACCTCATTAGTTTGATAGCATTTTTTATGTATTCCACACCAACCCTTTTGCTATCCTCACCAGTAACTAGTAAAATATGGTCATAACCTTTGGTTTTTAAAAAAGCTACTTCTTTCAATATTTCCTCATCGGATAACGTTTTCCTTGGAATTACATTGGTCATGCTGAACCCACAATAAGTACAAATGTTTTGACACTCGTTACTCAAATACATGGGAGCGTACATTTGAATGGTATTTCCAAATCGTTTTTTTGTCAGCTTCCTGCTTATTTGAGCCATGTCTTCCAAATAGGGAAGCGCGGAAGGTGAAATCAAAGCTTTGAAATCCTCTAAATCTCTTTTGTCAGCGCCTAATGCTCTCAACACATCACTTTCTGTTTTGTTGAAAATGCTTTCCAAGGTTTCGTCCCATTGGTAGGTGTCAAATATATTTTGAAATGTACTCATCCTTTTTTTAACTTAAAAAACTGGTCAATGGACTACTCGCTTCAGCATGTTGTTTTATTGGAGCCAACTTAGCCGTGTAAGCCATGCGCCCTGCTTGAACTGCTAGTTTGAATGCGGTTGCCATTTCAATTGGGTTTTGAGAAACGGCTATAGCTGTATTTACTAGCACTGCATCAGCGCCAAGTTCCATGGCAAAAGCCGCATGTGACGGGGATCCAATGCCAGCATCAACAATGACAGGAACTTTACTTTGCTCAATGATAATTTCTAAAAAATCTTGGGTTTTTAATCCTTTGTTACTTCCAATTGGTGCACCTAAAGGCATTACGCATTGTGTACCCACATCCTCTAATCGCTTGCATAAAACAGGGTCGGCATGGATATAAGGCATCACAACAAATCCTTTTTTAACCAATTCTTCAGCTGCCTTTAAGGTTTCAATGGGGTCTGGTAATAAATATTTTGGATCAGGATGAATTTCTAGTTTTATCCAATTGGTTTCCAGTGCTTCACGTGAAAGTTCAGCTGCAAAAACAGCTTCTTTCGCCGTTCTAACTCCAGAGGTATTGGGTAATAAATTGATGTGTTGGTGAGATAAATGAGTTAATAAGTCGTCCTGCTCATTATGGACATCAACTCTTTTTAAAGCGACAGTAATCAATTCACTATCGCTGGCCAACAAAGCGTCTCTCATTAAAGTGGAGTCGCTGAATTTACCTGTTCCGGTAAATAACCTGGAGTTAAAAGTTTTATCGGCTATAATTAATTGATCGTTTTCCATATTTATTCAGTTGGTTTAGATGCTGTTCTCGTTTTTTGGCGTGGCATCGATCGATTCGCAGAATTCAATTATTTGACTTAACTCCACTAAATTACCAGTGGATAATGCTCCAGACATCGCAATGCCATGCACCCCTTCTTCAACTATATAAGGAACGTCTTCCTTAACGATTCCACCAATCGCATATACTGGTATGTTAAAGCTATTAGCTTTAACATATGCGCATATATCAGCGTATTCGTTTAATGAAATCACAGGACTTAAATTGGATTTTGTCTCCGTAAACCTGAATGGACCCAAGCCAATGTAATCTACATTTTGGGCTAGTAATTTTTTGCAATCTTCTAAGTTGTTTGCTGTACCCCCGATAATGCTTCCTTCTGGTAATAGTTTCCGTGCTTCAAGAGGACTAGCATCTTCTTTTCCCAAGTGTACACCATGCGCCCCACTTTGTAACACTACTCTTATTTTATCGTTTACAATGAGCAGTGCGTCGTGCGCTTCACAAATTTCTAGAGCTGCTCTAGTTATTTGAATGTATTCAGCTTCTTCCACCTCTTTTAACCTCAATTGAACCAATTTACATCCCGATTCGCACACGTTTTTAATGTGCTCTAAATGCTCCTCACTTTCCTTTCCTTGGGAAATGTAATAGGTTTTTGGATAAGTCATTTCTTGTAGCATTTCAAAACAAATTAAAAGTGATATGCCAACAAGCTTTTGTTGGAGGTCATTGTGTTTTCCGTGTATTTTTTTGCCTTATAACAAGCTTTGGTAATGGGCGTTCCTAAGGATAGATAGGACGTAATGGCTGAAGATAAAATGCATCCGCTACCATGTTTTTCAAAAATCGGAGAGCGTTTTGGATTGAATATATAACTTTTACCGTTTGTTAAGTATAATTCGTCTCTTCCTTTTTTGTTCTCGTTTTTTTGATGTCCCCCTTTTAACAGCAAATTACAATGACTGGTGATTTTAGCTATGCTTTCTTTTTCATTGTTGCCATCACTTATTTTTTCAAATTCTAAATAATTTGGAGTGATGAGGTATATTTTTTTCAGGACACTTTCCAATTCATTTCGGTCAGCTTCATGAAATTTAAAGGAAGATGAAGCACTTAAAACGGGATCAAGTATAATTTTTATGGAATTATTTTTCAGGAGTAAATAATCAATGATTTTATTTAAAACCGACCAACTTTCCACAATGCCTATTTTTACGAAATCAATTTTAAAACGATCAAAAAGCAAGTCAACTTGTGCTTTTATAATGTTTAAAGGTGTCCAATAAACAGCACTTAATTCTTTGTCATTTTGGACTGTGTTTCCACTGCATACAGACAAACCATAGCATTTGATACGCTCCATCGTTTTTACATCAGCTGTAAGTC
>JBLIBC010000270.1:0-3577 GCA_047632015.1 Glaciecola sp. | reverse complement strand
ACGCTTTAAAAGTCAAATATAAGTAATTACGCAAAAAAATAGCTTCGCCGAATACGGAAGCTCTTCATGAATTAGCGGCGCAGTCAAGTGAGAATTAGTGCGCGTGTTGAATGTATATTTTATTTAAGGTAAAAATGCCGCATTAAAACAAACGTTGTGCGGGATATTTTTGGTTTTGTTGGATTTTGACACCACACTTCTACAGTGTTATCCTCTATTGCATTTTTTCTAGTTTGAATGCCTATTAGTCTTTGTCAGTTGACAAGTAAGCTCTTTTCGTAAACTTTGGTTACGGAATGTGCTTATCTACAAAAGGTAAGCTCTTATTTCGAGCTTACTCGATGCCTATAGGTATATGATTTTCCTTGCGTTATGTCTTAATTGTTCCCCAATTTTAACACCGGTATTTGAACAGATTTAATAATCTGTGAGAGAGTAGCGTCGTTCCTGGAAAACAGCTGTTGAAAATAGTTTTTTCGCTTTCCATTGCCTATACAAAATAGTTGAATGTTTTCATCTGTAATGTGCTCAATTAAGCCATTCACAATCGAGGAACTTTCTTTTTGTTCTATACTGATGTTCAGGTTCTTTGTGTAGGATGATTGCCAGATTTTTGGAAGATCAATTATTTCATCAGGCTTAGAAGGGGTTTTAATATTTACAAGAGTCAATGGAGTTTTGGTGTGCTGATCAAGTTGAGAAATTAACAGGGGAGCATATTGATGGAGTGTATTACCGCTGCATCCAATAGCTATTTTTGTGTCTTTTTTAAACTCATTCTCCTCATTTACAATTAATAATGAGCCAGAATAAATGTCTAGTAAATAACGGGTAAGCTTTCCAGTAAATTTTGGGTTCTCTTTCTTTTTACCTACCACAATTAATTCAGGCTTAATCTGCTCAATTAGGTTTTCAAATTCATGGATTATATTACCAAAAGCATGATGGTACATAGCTGGAATATCTTCAGTAATTATTGTCTCAACAATAGCGCCTAATTTATCGGCTACTTTATTATTCTGAGATTCGATGGCCCTCAATGCAGCTGCCTGATTGTCAGTTTTTACAACCTCTCCAGGACTCCCTATGTGACACACGTGAATTGCTCCGTTGGTCAACTTGGCTAAAGAAATAGCATATTTCAATGCTATGTACGAAGATTCCGAAAAATCCATTAGGACTAAACAGCATAGTCTCTCTTTATTTAATTCACTATTCATGGGCGTTTGTATTTGTAAGTAGTTACATCAATAATTGTGGAATAGAAATTATTCATACTAATAATCTACCGTTGGTAATTTTCCTCTGTTAATTAATTCAACTTCTATTTTTTTATCAGCGGAAGTGTTTTTAAAATTGTCGATGATTTCCAATACATCATAATCTATATTTACCGATTTACTCATGTCAATAGTTAGATGACTTCCTTCTGGCAGGTTATTCAGTGTTTTAAGAATTGACCCTTTATTCAAAAAGGTTACTTCTTCTGCTAGTGTTATTTTAATTTTCTTGACCCCATTATTCACAGTTTCTTTATGTAGAAAATGTGAGTTTTTAAAACTGTTTCTAAGCAGTATTACCAAGCCTACAACAACACCCATCGCGATACCTTTGAGCAAATCGGTGAATACAATTCCAAAAATGGTAACAATAAAGGGTGCAAATTGATCCCATCCTAATTTGTAGATTTGTTTGAACAAACTAGGTTTAGCCAACTTGTAGCCAACAACAAATAGAATGCAAGCTAGCACAGCCAACGGAATCATATTTATTACAAATGGTATGGTTGCTACAGCAATAAGTAAAAAGAAACCGTGTAGAATTGCTGATAATTTAGTTTGTCCACCGGATTGAATATTTGCTGAACTTCTAACAATAACCTGAGTAATAGGTAATCCTCCGATTAAACCCGAAAGGATATTCCCTCCACCTTGAGCAAACAGTTCTTTATTGGTATTAGTAATACGCTTTCTAGGGTCTAGTTTGTCTGTTGCTTCAACGCACAGCAAAGTTTCTAAACTGGCAACTACGGCCATCGTAAAGGCAACAATCCATACTTCTTTGTTTGCGATGTGAGAAAAATCAGGGAAGGTGAATTGATTTATAAACCCTGACAAACTTCCTGCAACAGGAACTTTTACCAAATGTTGACTTTGAATGCCATAAAGAGGGAAATAAGTAGCTGCAAGTAATTGGTAAACAATACCACATGTAACAGCAACCAATGGTCCTTGAACCAGTTTAAAGAATTTGTGTTTTTTGGATAAGTACAAATCCCAAGAAAGCAAAATGGTTAGCGAAACAATACTAACGATTACTGCTCCGGGGGAGATGTAATCCAGCATATTTATGAGTTCTGAAAAGGTATTCTCTCCGTCAGCCTGCTGAAAATCCAAATCTCCTACATAATCTCCATCATAGCCAAAGGCATGTGGAATTTGTTTTAAAAAGATGATGATACCTATGCCAGCTAACATTCCTTTAATGACGGATGAAGGAAAGTAGTACCCAATAACTCCACCTTTTAATAAACCCATTATAATTTGAATGATTCCTGCCAACACAACGGCTACAAGAAATACTTCAAATGCACCAAGGGATTGAATGGATGTAAGTACAATTACTGCCAAGCCAGCAGCTGGCCCACTTACACCCAGAGGAGAATTGCTCAAAGCTCCTACAACAATGCCTCCAACTATTCCGGCAATTAATCCTGAAAACAACGGCGCCCCACTTGCTAAAGCAATACCAAGACACAAGGGTAGGGCTACAAAAAAGACAACAATGCTGGCTGGTAAATCTTGTCTTAGATTAGAAAACAGTCCATTATTTTTTTTCATACTTGGTTCTTCCATTATGTTAGACAAATAAATTCATAAACAATAATAGAAGAGCAGTATTAAAACAAGCTTAGACTGAGATTAAAACGAGATTAGAAAATAAATAAGAACCTAATTGAATGGAAGTTCTACGATAACTTCGGTGCCAATTCCAATTTTTGATTGAATCTTAAGCACCCCTTGATGAAGGAGAATTATTTTGGAGCTAAGAGACAATCCGATTCCCGAACCTTTTATTTTAATAGCATTATTCCCTCTATAAAAAGGAGTGAGAATATTCTCTAAATCCTTATCAAAGATACCGATACCTTTGTCTTTTATTGTCAAGATTAAATGTTCGTTGTCACGGCTTAGTAGCACAGATACCTGCTGGTTTGATGAAAATTTACAAGCATTATCGAAAAGATTGATGATAGCAGTTTTTAGTAAATTCTTATTCCCCGAAATTGTAAAAGCTCCTTCTTTTTTTTCTTGCTTGTTTATATTAAGTTTTATTTTGTTTTGCGGGTTGAAAAAATTGAAGCTCTCTTTGACTTCCATAAGAAATAAATCAAAGTGGATTATCTCATATTGAATGTTCTCTTCATTAGCTGACACCTTGGAAAGTTGAAGTAAATTATTGACTGTTGCATTCAATATATCTGCTTCAGTAAGTATTGTTTTCATGGACTGAAAATACTCTTCATTTGTTCGGGATTTGCTTATAACAATTTCTGCTTCACCCATGATAGCAGTTA
>JBLIBC010000269.1:0-3592 GCA_047632015.1 Glaciecola sp. | reverse complement strand
CATGAACAACCGAGGAGGTACGACGAACAAGTGAATTCGAAAAAACAATATACATGAACAACCGAGGAGGTACGACGAACAAGTGAATTCGAAAAAACAATATACATGAACAAACTAGAAAAGATATTACTCATAATTCTCACAATCGGAGTTGTTTTAAAATTAGTAGGGTTACCCGGTGGAGCGTTTTTGATTGTCCTCATTTCGCAAGCTCTTATGCTGTACTATTTCCCTTTTGGAGTGCTTACCCTAAAAGGTGGAGCTGATGACGCGGGAATACCGGGCTACTCGGTAGCGGCTGGAATAGCCATGGCAGCAGCTTGTTTGGCAATCATGTTTGTTTTTCAAAGATGGCCCGGAGCAAACATTCACCGGTGGTATGGCTTGCTTTTTCCCTTAGCAATTTTGGTGTTTTCAGGAGTTAAAAGCGATACAAAGGATTTTAAAAGCTATCATGGTGCAATGAAACTTAGGTCAGGATTACTTTTTGTTTTGGTGCTTATAGCTGTGATAAGGCATACCTTAATTGGGGAAATACAGTAACTAAACAGGAAGACTGCTAAAAGCACAAACAATTAAAAAACTTCACAATGGAACAAATTTGGGAACTCAAGGGGGCAAAATCAAATGGCTTAATTGTAATTAAGGATGCCACTATTTATACTGGTCACACAAAGCAAAGTAATTTTGGTGGCGTTCAATCCGAAGCGGATGGCTTATCATTTGTAAAGGATTTGAATAGCATCCCATACCGATACATTACTAGCATAGAGAATCAAGAGGGAGGTAAGAGTATCCGAATATATTCAGGAAAAGATACTGAGGATGAATTAATTGTTCCGGACGAAAAGGTAAAGAACGAAATATTTCAATTTATTAAAAGCGATGCCGAGGAGTTTGAATACAAGGAGTTCCTGCCTAATGTATTTAAATATACTAAGGCTATTATTTTTGCTTTCATCATTACGTCTGTAGTTTTTCTGTGGGCTTTAGGCTATGCAACTGAGCTTGAAAATGGAACCGAATATGAATTGGTAGGTGGCGGAGCAAGCATTGACGGAATTATACTTATGATGGCTCACGTTGGAGTTGTTAACTTGACTACAGGTTATGCAGCCCTTGTTGTACTGATGGTTTTTGCACTTGTTAAGCGACTAAAATCTCGATCCATTATTGAACAGCTAAAACGGTAATGGCAAATCATCAACACTTACTGAAATACCTCAACGCTGTTCGTGATTCATGTAGTCAAATTAAGTACTTAAATGCAGGGGATTTTTTTGAGGTCTATTCCAAGATGTTGCGCGTTTTAAATGAGGCTGAATTTATTGATAACAAAACCATGATTCAAGAGAAAATAGAGAAGTTGCCATTAGTTACCTTGGCTGATTTACAGCTTTTTGAATCAAGAGATCGTGACAAATTGGATTGGGACAATATTGAGGAAAGTGAAAACTTCTTGGAAGCGCTTTTCCCATCACTTGTTTCAAGATCAACCCCTGACAAGTTAATAGACATTAAAACACTGACCAGTAAAATTATATTTTTACTGGAACATCCAGGAATGGAAGATATGATTAATGATGCGAAGTGAAATACTAAATTAAAGATTAATTACTTCCAATGATCATAAGCTGTTAAGTAATTATTCCCGAGATCTAATTTGTTAAAATTATCATTGTTTCCTGTGATTTGTTGATCGGTTATGCATTTCAAAAAAGCATAGAAATTTGAAAACCAAGGCCGATGAGAAACAGCATCCTTACCTGCTCCCCAATTACTACTCTCAAATAGTACTATTTCTGGATCTTCTTGGTTTTTATTCATGTTTAAACATACATACCATTCATCGTTATACATACCGAAAGGAATTAATCCCAGTTTCAAAATTTCAGGTGATAAAGAATGGTCGAAAAAGTAATTTACTAATGAGGAAAGTTTGCTACCCTCTTGATTTCCTGCTATGAACAAACCTCCTGTGTCAAAGTCTTGTTCGAGTGAATAATGTGACTTGTAAAACTCCTTAAAAGAATCTGGTAATGTAAACCCTAGTTTTTGATCGGTTGGTTTAAAATCACCTTCTGAAATTCCACTTGGTTTCATCACTTTTTGCCAATAATTATCCTTTGTCAACCCATAATTATCAGCTTCAAATTCCAAATAATACTGTTCCATTTGGGAATAATACGCCTTGAAAAAATCTTGAATTACGTTCATAATAGACTGTTATTTTCATGCAGTGGAAAGATATAGATTATCACCTAATTTTTCACTCCGACATTACCTTTCCCCAACATTAAACAATCTTTTATTACAGGGCTGCTGTATTCATTGACAATGAGCTGAACTTTCTGAGGATAGCACCTAAATATAAATCCGAGTGCTGTGGAGGGTGTCTCGTCTGCTGAATGTTCTTCAATTATCAATATATCTAGCAACTTTCTGAACAGCCTCTCATCAAATGAATCGCACATGTACTTAATAAATAGGTGTAAGGAAGGAACAAATTTTGTTTCGTGGAAATTGTACAAGCCACTTGTTTTTCCGTCCCACTTATTTATTCTTTTGGCATATGTAAATGCTTCCTTTTTAAATATGGAATCCAAATAAATTTTTTGCACATTCCTAGATAGTTTATTAATATCCTGAATCCGACTTTTGTGGACGTATCCGTTTACGTTCCACATCTTGTATATCTTAATCCAATCACTAGAGTCACTTGGCTCAAATTGAAAAAACTCACCTGTAAACAAAGTGTCTATTACCGTAGCTTCTTGAGCTGGACCCTTCCTAATAAAGGTGAACCCATCATTGTCTTTTATAATCCCCACCTTATTGCTCCCAAATAACTGCGCAAAGCTAATTGCTGGTAATATTAGACAAAGTATGAGAATCTTACTGTTCATTTTTATTCTCCTTTAGTAAGGCTCTAAGCTTCTGTATATCTTTATTGGTTCCGAACCAATCTGACACTCATACCTAATTCAACGCCCGTTAGACCGGAAAACTTTTTAGCTCTGTTTCCTGAGGTTGCAAATCCATCAATAAAGCTTATATAACTAGCCGTATATTTATTTGGTGTAGTACTGCTCCAATAAGAGTAAGGACCTTTTCCCCAGCTCGATGTAGAGTCTATGTAATTGAATAAAACATTGTGCTTTTTTCTGTCTGACCTATTTTGGTTCATGCTTCTATATTCCTTAATAGAAGGCACTTTCCAACCATCAATCCCGGCATATTTAACTAAGTTCATTTCTTTCTCCCATTCGAAAACTTCATTCCAATTGTTAAGGAATCTTCCTTTGACGAAGCTGAAATCATTCTTCATCCACACTAAGTT
This sequence comes from Glaciecola sp., assembly GCA_047632015.1. Lineage (GTDB taxonomy): Bacteria > Bacteroidota > Bacteroidia > Flavobacteriales_C > JBLIAZ01. Next base: position 252 of record JBLIBC010000269.1, on the reverse strand, counting down.
GGTGCTTGTGTCAACTACTATTAGTGAAGAGTCAATATATACTTTTTGCAGTGTATCAATGACAGCTTCAATTTTATCGTGCTCTTCCGTAACTTCATTTGACGAAATTTTATCCTGATTTTCAGCACAGGATATCAACCCAACTAAAATAAATATCACTAAGTAGCTTTTCATTTTGATCTGTCCACTACTTTTCCTGTTTTGAAAAACTTAATCCACTTGTCTTTCAAGGTTGTCGAAATTGTAGCTTCC
>JBLIBC010000268.1:0-3669 GCA_047632015.1 Glaciecola sp. | reverse complement strand
TGTCCGCTATGATTATTTTTTTAAAAAGGCCCCATAAAATTTGCCTTAATCCGTCAATGATTTGAAGGTAATTAAATGCTTTTAGTTTTTTAAATTGAGCTAGTAGATTCCTCGCTCTTTCAATAGGGCCAGCAACCAACTGAGGGAAAAAGCTAACGAAATCCATAAATGATATGAAGCTACCCGTTGGTTTTATTTGTTTGCGATAATTATCAATGGTGTAGCTTAGAGTTTGAAAAGGTTTAAAAGCTAATACCGACGGGTAGAACAATGTTTAATGTGTCAATCGAGAAATTACTTCTAAAAAAAGAAAAAGAATCATTAAAATTGTCAATAAAAAAGTTGCTGTATTTAAAAAAGCCTAATAGTCCTAAATTTATAAATAAACTTGTAACCAGTAAGTATTTTCGATTCATGTGGATTCCAGTATTTTCTACCAATACTATAATCAACAACTGTACTAAAAAGAATTAAGATTAAAAACTTCCAGTCCCACCAATCATAAAAAAAATAGCTAGCTACAACGATAACTAAGTTTCTTGATTTTTGTGTTTTGCAATTGCAATAAAGCAAAAATACAATGGGAAGAAATACAGCGAAATCTATTGTGTTAAAAAGCATGCGGTATTAATAGTTTTTTTTACCAATTTTACATTAATTTGTCGAGAATGACAGAATTAATTGCAGAAATAGGGCAAGCACACGATGGTAGCTTAGGTGCAGTGCATGCGTATATTAGCGTATTGGCCGATTGTGGAGTGAATACAATTAAACACCAAATGCATATTGCCGAGGCCGAAAGTAGTGAGTTAGAGCCTTTTCGGGTCAAGTTTAGTAAGCAAGATAAAACACGACTTGATTACTGGAAAAGGATGTCATTTTCTTTTGAACAATGGGTTGAAATAAAACAATACACCGAAGATAAAGGAATGCAGTTCCTATGCTCACCTTTTTCAATGCTGGCTTTTGAGTGGTTGGAAAAGTTAGGTGTGGAACGTTATAAAATTGCTTCAGGAGAACTTAATAATTTTTTGTTGCTTGATGCTATTGCTAAAACTGGTAAAAAAGTAATTATTTCTTCAGGGATGAGTTCTTATGATGAAATTGAGGGGGCGATAAGTAGGTTTGAAAAAGGAAATGTAGAACTAATGCAATGTACAACCTCATATCCAACACCTCCCGAAAAAACAGGCTTGAATATCATCAACGAACTGAAAAGTAGGTTTGATGTTCCCGTAGGATTGTCAGATCATTCCGGGGACATATTTGCTGGTTTAGCAGCTACAACTATAGGAATTGCACATTTGGAGTTTCATGTAGCACTACATGAAAATCAATTTGGACCAGATACGTCATCTTCGTTAGTCCCAAATCAAATTAAACAATTGGTGAAAGGGGTAAGAAGCATTGATGTGATGCGTGAAAACCCGATGGATAAAGATGAGTTTTCACAACAATCTGTTACATTGAAACAAATGTTTGGAAAAACACTCGCATGGCGTGGTAATTATAACGTTGGTGAATTGATTAAATACACCATGTTGGAAAGTAAAAAACCAGGAGGGCAAGGAGTGTCAGCTTTAGATTATGAAAAATTGATAGGAAAGAGGTTAATTCAAGATGTGGTTGCACAATCATTTATACAAGAAAATAATTATGAGTAAGCGTAAAGTAGCTGTCGTTGTTACTGCACGACCAACTTATAGCAGAATTAAGACTGCTTTAAAAGCGATAGATCAGCATGCAGAGCTTGAGCTTCAATTGGTAGTAGCAGGTTCCGCCCTTTTGAATCGTTATGGATCCATTATTGATTACATTGAGGCAGATGGATTTAAAATATCAGAACGTATTTACAATGTACTAGAAGGTGAAAACCCAACATCTATGGCTAAAACAACTGGCCTTGGGATTATGGAATTAGCAACTGCTTTCCAGAACTTGGAACCGGATGTTGTGGTCACTGTTGCCGATCGATTTGAAACGATATCTACTGCTATTGCGGCTTCTTTTATGAACATTCCATTAGTTCATGTGCAAGGAGGAGAGGTGACAGGTAATATTGATGAAAAAGTGCGTCATGCGATTACCAAACTAGCGGACACGCATTTTGTCGCAAACGAAGATGCTAGAGAACGTGTCATTAAAATGGGAGAGGTAGCAGAAAAAGTATATGTCACAGGTTGTCCGTCGATTGACTTGGCAGCAGAAATATCCCATGCAAAAAAAGAGTTTAATCCTTTTGAAAAATATAGTGGCGTAGGTAATCTGTTTGATTTTTCAAATGGCTACCTTGTAGTGATGCAGCATCCTGTCACCACAGAATATCAAGAAGCAAAAAATCAGGTAACCCAGTTGTTAGAAATTGTCCATGAGCTAGACTATCCTACTTTTTGGTTTTGGCCCAATGTAGATGCAGGTTCAGATGGAACGTCGAATGGTATTAGAACCTATCGTGAATTTAATACCTTACCCAATATCCATTTTTTTAAAAACATGGAAGGAATGGATTTCCTCCAACTGATTAAACAGAGTAAATGTTTAGTAGGTAATTCATCCGTAGGAATTAGAGAAGCAAGTTATTTGGGTGTGCCAGTAGTCAATATTGGAAAGCGTCAAAATAGGCGTTTAAGAGGGGAGAATGTTGTGGATGTCAATCACGATGCTGCTCAAATAAAAAAAGCGATATTGGATCAAATTAAAATAAGCAAATATGATTCTGAACTTCTTTATGGAGACGGAAAAGCTGGAGAGACGATAGCTGATTTATTGGTGAAAATTGATTTAAGCATTGAAAAAGTAATTCAATATTGATGGATATATTGGCAATAATTCCAGCAAGAGGTGGATCCAAAGGAATTCCTCGTAAAAACATTAAGTTACTAAAGGGTAAACCTCTTATTCAGTATGCACTAGACCAAGCTAAGCGATTAGGTTTATTTAAAAACATAGTCGTATCTACTGAAGATGATGAAATTGCTGGTGTTTGCTCTAAACTTGGATATCCGTTAACATACAAACGACCAGATTCACTTTCACTTGATTCTACGCCTACCTTGCCTGTGATATTGCACGTACTTGAGGAAGAAAAAAAATTAGGGAATACATACGATGCCGTTTGTTTGTTGCAAACAACAGCGCCACTCCGCTCAGACACACTTGTTTTAAAAGCCATTGAAAAACTACGTCAAGGTAAGAACTTAGACGCAGTTGTGAGTATGAAAGAAGTACCGAGTCATTTTCATCCCAACTGGGTGTTTAAACAAGTATCAGAAGAACACATTAGACCATACGAAGAAGAGGTAATTACACAAAGGCAATTGTTGAAACCGGTTTATTACCGAGATGGTTCGGTTTATTTAACAACCGTAAATTGTTTGATAAATAAGGCCAGCTTGTTTGGTGAAAAAACAGGGATGGTCATCAACGATGACCTTTCTATCAATCTTGATACAATGCAAGATTGGAATGATGCAGAAAAAATGTTAGGAGATATATGTGTGGACTAGCAGGAGTTGTAGGAAGTAATGCTATACTTTCCCATGAAAATAAAAAGGGGATTCAACCTATACTGCATCATAGAGGGCCCGATAGTTTTCAAACATTTTTATCCGAAAATAAGGAAGTAGCCTTATTTCATTGGCGATTAAAAATAATCGATTTATCCGACAC
>JBLIBC010000267.1:0-3715 GCA_047632015.1 Glaciecola sp. | reverse complement strand
TTCCTTTCGTTGATTGTAAATTAACGTTCCAATGACATCGGCTGGAAGCAAATCCGGAGTAAACTGAATTCTGCTGAAATCAGCTTCAATTGTTTTTGCCAAAGTGTTAATTGCTAAAGTCTTGGCTAGTCCTGGAAGTCCTTCTAGCAAGACATGACCGTTTGACAACAAACCGATTAACAAACTGTCAATCATCTTTTTTTGACCAACAATCACCTTGTTCATTTCCACTTTAATCAAATCAACAAAAGCACTTTCCTTGTTTATTTTCTCATTGAGTTCTGTGACTGACACTTCAGCACTTACTTCTTTTGATTCACTTACTTGTTCTGTATCCATTTGTTTTGTCTCCATTTAAAAGAATTGATGCCTAAAAATAAAACGAACAAAGCAATTACCGAAAATCTCACTCTCTTTTCTTGCAGTTAATTTTTGTTAATACTTAACTGACAATAAAATCTTGAATAAATCAAGAGTAAATTCCAAGTCCTGCTTTGAACTTTTTAAATGTAAAATGTTTTTTTATATCCATGTACAAAAAGCCTAACACCACTAAATATTCTAACATAATCAACCAATAATTTTCCTCAAAGTCACTGTTTCCGTAAGCCCAATAGGATACGAATACCATCCCAGACCAAGCCATTGCAAAACGATATTCACTCAATACTGAAAGCGCTACAAGCATCACCAAATACCACGGGTGTACAATAGGAGAAAAAAGTAAATATATGGAGTTAATCAGCAAAAACCCTGTATACATAGCTAATCGATTCCGGAACCTGTACAGGTAACTCACCAACAATATTAACAATGTGGACAATACAGCCAACCAAGGACCTAACACAGCGATGGGATTATAACCCATCATCTTAGTTCCAAAATAACTTAACAAATAATAAAAGCTAGCATTGAATTCAAAACGCTGGAAATACAAATCAAAAGAACTACCCATGTTTTGCAGGTCGTTCAAATTTAGGAATGGAAAATAACAAGCTACTACTACGACAACGACCATTAAAAGTGCTTTAACACGACGGTTCATTGATAATTTTAACAACACCAACGGAAAAAACATCAACGAAAATAATTTACTCAACCCTGCAAATGCAAAGTAAACACTACCCTCTTTGTCTTTCATGGTGGAAAAGCATAATGTGGATAGTAAAAAAAACATGACCATTAATCCATCCAAATGAGCATTCCCGCACAATTCAATGATAACCAAAGGATTCAACCAATAGACAGCTAGTTTGTTTGGATTTAAACTGAAGCGAACAAGGAGTTTTTTTAATACCCAATACATTCCTAATTCGCCTAATAATATGGCAAGCTTAATAACGAACACACCCCATTTTACGGACGAAAAAGCTGCTGCCAACCAGAATATCCATTGATTGATTGGAGGATAAAGCGAAAAATAAGGTCTAGAATTCATTTGTGTATACAAATCATTCACAAAGGAACTGTCGTTCATGTTTGAAGCTTGAGCTAACACCTCAGCCGGCAGACTCACAAAAGGACTCAAACCACTTCCAATGAGCGTTCCATCCCATAAAAACCTGAAGTAATCGTCACTTAAACTAGGAACTGAAAACAGTACCAATACCCTGGCAAACAATCCTAGTTTAAATAAATGTTTGGTTTCATTTTTATAAAGTAGCAGGAAGCAAATGAATCCTATTACATATATTCCTAATAGCAATCCCACCTCCGTCCTTGGCACCAAGTACGACAGTAGGAACAAAGAAATCATAAACAAACCAAACAGTGTGTTTACTTTCCAGGAAGCATATTTATTAGTTGGATTCAATCACAAAAATTAGACGGGAAAGTTACTGCTATTTACGCAAAATAGTAGCTTAACGTTTGAGTATATCTATCTTTACAGCATAAACGTCAAGACAATGTCAAAATTTAACGATGAAATTAACCGAAGAAGAACTTTTGCCATCATATCCCATCCGGATGCTGGAAAAACTACTTTGACGGAAAAATTGTTGCTGTTTTCAGGAGCAATTCAAACTGCAGGGGCTGTCAAGTCAAATAAAATTAAAAAAACTGCGACTTCGGATTTCATGGAAATTGAAAAACAAAGGGGTATATCTGTGGCTACTTCGGTGATGGGTTTTGAATACGACGGATTGAAAATAAACATCCTTGACACTCCAGGACATAAAGATTTTGCTGAAGATACTTACAGAACACTAAGTGCTGTAGACAGTGTAATCGTAGTAATTGACGTTGCTAAAGGTGTGGAGATGCAAACCGAAAATTTGGTTAAGGTTTGTAAAATGAGAGATACACCTGTGATCGTTTTCATCAATAAATTAGACAGGGAAGGAAAAGATGCTTTTGACTTACTGGATGAAGTAGAACAAAAACTTCACCTTAATGTCCATCCTATGTCGTGGCCAATTGGAATGGGTCAGGACTTTCAGGGTGTATATAATATATATGAGAAAAACATCAATTTATTCTCAGGGGACAACAAACAAAAAGTCTCCGAAATGGTCAACATCAGCGACATTGATTCAAAGGAAATAGACGAGCGTGTTGGTGATGAAGCTGCCGAGACTTTACGAAGTGAACTTGAATTAATTCAAGGCGTTTACCCTGAACTTTCCATTGATGATTATCTTGCAGGTCAAGTGTCTCCAGTGTTTTTCGGGTCAGCTTTAAACAATTTTGGAATCAAAGAATTACTGGATTGTTTTGTAAGGATCGCTCCAAAGCCACAACCTAAATCTGCAGAGGAAAGGGAAGTTAAACCAGATGAGGATAAATTTTCAGGGTTTTGTTTTAAGATTCATGCCAACATGGATCCTAAACACAGAGACAGGATTGCATTTATCAAAGTGGTGTCTGGAACATTTCAAAGAAACAAGCCGTACTTGCATGTACGAAGTGATAAAAAATTAAAATTCAGTAACCCTACTGGGTTTATGGCTGAAAAAAAGGAGCTATTGGAACAAGCTTTTCCTGGTGATATTGTTGGTCTGTATGATTCAGGAAACTTCAAAATTGGCGACACTTTAACGCAAGGCGAAAAATTAAAATACACTGGTATACCTAGTTTTTCACCTGAAGAATTCAAATACATCGAAAACGACAACCCTTTAAAAGCAAAACAGCTTGCTAAAGGTATTGATCAATTAATGGATGAAGGTGTGGCGCAATTGTTTACTAAAGTGAACAACAACAGGAAAATCATCGGAACTGTCGGACAGCTTCAATACGAGGTAATTCAATATCGTTTAGAACATGAATATGGAGCAAAGTGCAGGTATGAGCCAATTTCACTGTACAAAGCGTGTTGGATTAAAAGCGATAATCAAGAACAGTTAAATGACTTTTTACTTCGAAAAGCCAATAACATGGCAAAAGATAAAAAAGGCAGTGATGTGTTTTTAGCTGACTCCAGGTTTGCTCTTGAACAAGCTCAAGCAAAATATACTGACATCGAATTTTTCTTTACAAGTGAAGTGTAAATGAACCAGCTCAGGTTGTATTGAAAAATTCAACTTCCTACTTCCTATAAAATAACTTCAAAAAGAATTCAACGTTCAATTTTGCGAACGGCTGCAGAAGTGTAACTATCCAAGGCATTTTTTGATATACTTTCATCAATTTATGATTCCAAACCAATTCTTTACCAAGTTCGTCGTAGATTGAATTGTCATAATTCAACATGATTTCTTTGCTAAAATCTCTT
>JBLIBC010000266.1:0-3810 GCA_047632015.1 Glaciecola sp. | reverse complement strand
GTGGCTACTTTGGTAGACCATTTATTGAAGGCTGTTGTTAAGATTTATAAGTGTTGATACAAAACAATCTAGCAATGGAATAAGAAAAAAATGTAAAATAATTAAGGCAATCCTCTAGGTTTTTAACATAGAAGCGACTAATTTATTTAATTAGTCGCTGCCCCTCATTCTTTTAGTTAATTCGCTCTAAATCAGTTAGTTATATTTTTGTCATGTACTAAAGTCGTTGTTGTAAAATAAATACCACCGGGAACAGAACGATAAATTAATAGTGACTGTAGTTGAACACTTTTATCTTCGATTTCAAATAAGATGGGAATTGATGACAGACACCAATAGTAATAACCCGATCTTTGGTTAAAATAATAAAACTTGATATGAAATATCTAAAACATTGTGTACTGATTCTTATCGTTTTGCTTGTCCCAAAACTTCAAGCACAAACAACTGATGTGTGGGTTTTTGGAGGAGGATATAAAGTAGATTTTAATAAATCTCCACTTCAGTTAAACGTCCTCGAAAACTTACCGTATAATTCTTGTGGTAGTTCGGAGGGTGAAGTTAGCGCTGTACAATGTGATTCTTTAGGGAATTTGCAATACTTTTTCTTGTCTGATCGTATTTTTGATAATGAGTTAGATACCGCTACAAACAGTACAGGAATTGAGTCGAGTTGCACCAATACCAAAGGTGCTTTGTTTGTTCCTTATCCGAACAGTGATTCACTGCTTCTGTTAACAACCTCTAGTGGTTATCCTTCTGGAGATTTATTTGAAACTGTGGTGTACAATGGTGCTGTTGTTCGCAAAAACAACGTCGTGGACACCAATGTAATTGAAGGGATTACAGCAGTTCCTCATCAAAATGGGATTGATTTCTGGGTGCTTTCTCATTCGGCAGACAGCGCATCTAGTGATTTCAATTCCTTTTTGGTGACTGCAAATGGCTTAACAAAACAACCGGTAGTTTCTAGTATAGGAATAGAAAATTCATGTTTAACTGGGGTCTGTGGAGGCGTTCAAGCAATTGAAGTTAACGCTTGTGGAAATAAAATAGCTTATTTGTATTTGAGTACGATACAAATTTTTGATTTTGATAATTCAACAGGGACAGTTTCTAATCTTCAAAAAACAATCCTTGCTTTTAAGGATTCGGCCAATGAAAGCGGTACTAATCATTTTTACGGATTGGAGTTTAGTCCAAATGGAAATTTTTTGTACTGCACTCAACCCGTGGTTAAAAGTGTTTTTCAGATTGATTTAACAGACCCAAGAGATTCGTTACATATTGATGAAATAGACACCATTGCCTCAAACGTAGCTGGGGTTAGGGTTGGTGAAATTGAAATTGCACCGAATGGAAAAATGTATGTTGTACATCATTATTGGGGTCCATATTACGGAGGGGCTGTTTTATCAAGTATTAATTTTCCCGACCAAAAAGGTGCTGGATGCGGATTTGAGGAAAATGTTTTTGCTGATAATTCTGGAAGTTTAAGGATAAATTCTCAAATGGGATTGCCAAATTATATCAAATCATTTGTGTACAACAGCTCTGTTGAGGTGATTCATCAATGTGTGAACGGCGGACTTGCTTTAGTCGCAAGTCGTTTTGGAGGTAGTATGCCAGAGAACGATCTTGAATGGACGGTTGATGGTGGTTCTCCATTTCAAGCAGGAGATTCTATTTTCTTGAGTACCTTAACAGCTGGAAGCCACGAAGTTGCTCTGAAGTACACGTCCGTTTGTGGTGATGTAAAGGTGATTAATTATTCTTTTACAACCCTAGAATCGTCATCAGAATTTAACATTGATGTGAACTGCCTCAACAATGTAAGTACTGTTAATCTACTTGGAGGGGATACAGCGAATGCAAATTGGTTCAATGTCAGTAACGATGAATATTTAGGGCGAGGAGCGAATTTATTACTGACAGATCAAAGTATTGACAGCATTCTAGTCACTTTTTATGACACTTCAATGGCTGTAACAGGAGGGTTAGGGGCACTTTATAGTCCTTCTGAGATTGACACCACAAGCTTTGAATTATTTACTAAAAGCACCCTGCTGTCGTTTCAGGTACAGTCTTCTTGGTATCTGAATAGCGAAAACATTGTGATGAAAGTGCTGGATCAGGGGGATAACGTTGTTTTTCATGACACTGTAATAGTGGGTTCAGAAGAACTAAAAACAGTTTCAGTAAACGCTATTTTAGAAACAGGGAAGTACAGGTTAATTGGAGAAGGAGCAAAATTATTGCCAGTAAATACGCAGATTTCAAATGCCCTAAATTCCCATGCTTATGCTGCGACCGAAGGTTCGTTTTTTAATTTAACCTTTGGTGCTCATCTTTATGCTGGCTGTGTGAACGATACCATATTAGTAATTGATACTTGTATGTTGACTTCTGCACTCCAAAACACTGTTGTAGATAAAATTCGACTGTATCCAAATCCAGCTGATGAAGTAGTATATTTTGAAAAATCTACAAAGGATGAAAATTGTAGAGTAGTAATACATGATGCTAAAGGGGTGCCAGTGTATACTAGGTCTTTTATTCAACTTCAAGGACCGGCAAAAATTGATGTTTCATCTTTTGCTCCGGGAGTATATACTTTTAATTGTACAGTGAAAGACAGCGGAATTACTATTGTCAAAAAATTAGTGGTGAAGTAGGGGGTAAGTTACTTTTTTAGGGAAGGAATAGAGTCTTATTAAGACCCAAGGTTCCAAAGATTATTTCAATTCTTTGATTAAACAATGAGGGACAGACACTAATTGATTTCTATTTCCTGACTTTTTTAGTAAGAACTGGGGGCTTATCTCGTAAAGTTATCTTCCTATTTTCTCACGCACACAAAACTTTGGGACAGCAGCGATTCTCCTTCGTCAAAAAGCCGCAGTCCCCAGTTTAGTTTTACCTTCGAAAAAATTAGGGACAGAGTGTGCCGTGAATCAGATTGTCTTTAGTGACTTTCCCTGAGGTTTCCGCTAACTTTTAACAGTCCTACTGTTCTTACGGTGGAGACGAAATTCCCAAAGAATTTATCAATTTGAAGTTCTTCACTGTAAGAATAATGGAACTATGCTTGTTAATACATACTTGAGTTTGTTAAACAAACCAAGTAAGCATTAACAGAATAACCAACAAAACTTTATGCTACCCAACAAAACAATTTAATTTGTCAAGTTTTAAGTGTTGTAAACTTGACATTTGAAGTAATTTTACTATTTTTGAAACATGTCTTTAACCGAAAGGATAAGAAATAGAATAAAGGGTTTGCCTGGGGCAACAACTTTTCAGTATTCAGATTTGAAAATTGAGAAGACGCAATACTTATCGGCAGCAAAGGTATTGGAGAGAATGATAGCCTCAGAGGAGATAAAACGGTTGTCAAAAGGTGTGTTTTACAAACCTGAAAAATCTATTTTCGGAGATATAGGGCCAGGCTATGACGAAATGCTAAAAAAGTACCTGTACAAAAATGGAAAACGAATTGCGTACATCACCGGGGCATACCTTTACAATTTATTAGGTTTAACTACACAAGTGGCTTTTAGAATTAAAATAGCAACTAGGGGAAGCCGAGTAAACATTAATAATAAACAACTTAAAGTAGCAACTGTCACAGCATATGCTGACATCACTGAAAAAAACTATGAGTTATTAGGGTATTTAGATGTACTAAAGAACATAGACAAAATTGCTGATTGTAAAACAGGAAAAGCGGTAAGTCTGATGACTAAAAAAATAGATGCATTAAAAGCTAAGCAACAACAAGAGTTGATTCGTTTAGCGCTTAAATATCCA
>JBLIBC010000265.1:0-3876 GCA_047632015.1 Glaciecola sp. | reverse complement strand
TGCTAAACCTAAAGATGTAAAACGGTTGTTTAAGGAGCTATCTAAATACCTTGATTTATATAAAAGAATGATTAAAAATGAAAAGGACTAATTGATCATAGCGCTGCATATGCTACAAAAAGAACAAGAACAGAAACCTTCTTTGTTCAAACTACTCCATACTTGTCGTTATTCTTTTATCAGCACGATTTTACCCGTTTGTTTCTCACCATCTTCGTTAAAAAGAATTAGTAACCCTGTACTATCCTGATTTGCAACATGAAGAGAAAACTGCGAATTTTTACTAAACTGAACATTTAGCTTTCCATTTGTAACTGTATAGGTTCCCTCTCGGTCACCAGCAGTAGCACTATTCATTGAGATTTCACCATCCTTCAAAGACATGCTTCCCCCTTCAAATAAATTAACGATTGATTTAACCATCATCTCATTTTCAGGTGATAATTCCGCCTTGCCTTCAACATACTTGTCAAATTTCCAGTTTCCCTCAACATTAACGTCTTTAGCAACTTGCTGATTACAAGCAAACAATACTAAACTTACTACTACAACAAATAACTTTTTCATACGATGGTTTTCTTTTTTAATGCGTAAAATACTAATGGTTACAAGAACTACAAAACTATTATTGATTAACCTTTCCATTTATCTCATGTGGGTATAACTAAATAATTCAGCTAAACCTGTTTCAGTTGTTGGCTCAACAATAAAATGAACATGATTATCCATCAAACACCAAGCATACAATTTACTTTTGTAAAATGTAAAAAACTCGATGTACTTTTCTTTGTCCTCATCATTGTCAAAAACATTCATCTAAAAATTGCTACGTTGAGTTAAGTGATATGGATAATTGGCACAACCGAGGAGAAACGACGAACAAGGGAGCTCCTTTAAAACAATTGCAAGGCGAACAAACTATTCTTGCTTCTCTTGACATTATTTCGGTCTTTTATTGTAGGATACAAATATAACAAAAATTTAAATAGCGTCTGTCCCTGTTTTTAAAGGTATTCATGTTTTGAGCTATTAGTGGTAGTCAAAACTACCACTTTAGCAACTAGGTAGAGTTTAGTCTGATAGAGCCCCGGACTTGTCTTTTCGCCTATCCTTTAAAAGCATCAAAAAAACCACAATAATTAGGAACACAAACAGTGAATTGTAAGTGCTTCCGCTGTTTGAGTAAATCAGTATTGATGTTAAAGAAGTAGGAAGTGCAATGACCAACAATTTGATGTACGTCCAGTTTCTTTTCCTTATTAAATAATAGAGCAATGGGAGCAAGGTCCATCCCAGATAAGGAACGGGTATTGTGGTTGTTAGTGTTCTGAGAATACGCTTAAATATAATTTTAATGAACCAAAGTGGATCTCCAAATATGTCACCTAAGACCTTTTGTTTTAAAACCAGAGCGTACTCAGGAATTTCCTCTATTTTTTTGTAGTACAGTTTGTCTTCATCGTAATATTCATCAGCATAAAAACCTCCTGAATACTTCAATGAAATCCCATACTTCTCTTTCAATACTGGAACGGCATATTTATATGCGTATCTGTCGTTCCACTTATATCCATACTTGGTGTCAAAGTCCGCTAAACCGCAAAAAAAAGGATGCCAAAAAAGATGCCCTGACAAGGTCTCTCCTTCATACACGTGACCACCCTTTTCTTGAACTAATAGCTTAGTTCGTTCAAATTCGTTTTCAAAATAGGATCTTATTAATTGTTTGGTGCCTAAAAAAGACAGGAAAACAAGCCCAATGTACATTGCTTTCGTTGAGTTTGTGATCCTTTTGGCAAACGCAACTAGTAGTAATAAAGAAAGAATTACTATTGAAACCTCATTTCTTATCTCGGTAAAAAAACCAAGAACTACCGCAGAACAGACACTGGTTACCAGTAAAATAAATTTGTTGTAGGAACTAGAAAATAAAGAAAACATATTGGTGCCAAGCACAAGAAAAAAAGCACAAGCTACTAATGAAAATATATTATCATTAGTATACACTTCATATAAAAAGAAGGGGGTCAAATTAATGGACAGCACCAATAGAAATCCCTGAAGCGCATATTGAATTTGCCAAAATCCAAAAAAAAGAACTAGCAGTGAAAGAGTGAAAATTATAGAGCTAAATGGCCTTAAACTTGAATATTCAGGAGATTTATTAAGATAGGCACTCGGGAGCAAGGCAAAAATTCGTGCATTCTCACCAAGACGATACCAATGAGAAGATTCCATTATCAAGTTTTCCCCGTGCTCTTCTATTTCTGCTAAGGCAGAATCCTTAGAATAGGCCAAGTTTTCATTTAAGCTTGCTAAAGGGAAATAACCTGTATAAAAATGAAAGTAGGCTAAATTTGATGCGTCATGTAAACCAAAGCCAGAAGCACCATTTCTTTTTTGAACTTCAGAAAAGTTGTTGTTGTTGCTCCAAACAAATAGTGCCATATTGAATATGACTAACGCAAACAAGACTGAAAAAAGACCCGCCCAGCTTTGTAAAAAAGAAACAAGCGACTTAAACATACTTAAAACTGTTATTTCTTCCGGAGGTATTATTGATCACTGTTATCTCTCCTTTTTTTTACAATATAAATGGGACGTTGACGCATTTCTTGAATAGTTTTTTCAATATAAAGTGACAATACGGTTAATGTTAAAAATAGTAGGGAAAAGGAAAATGATAAGAATATCACAACCGTTGTGTAGCCTGAAGGAGTTTTTTCACCGTAAAAGTATTCATAAAGACTATAAAGAATGAATAAAAAAGTAAACAAGATAAAAATCACAGAAAAGAAAATACTAATTCGTAAAGGCTTGAATGAAAAGGTAAATATGGCATTAAGAGCCAATTTAATTAAGCTCATAACCGAATAGCTACTTACGCCGTTTTTTCTTTCTTCAGCTTCAAAAGGTAACACCTTTGATGAAAATCCAACAGACTGTATAAATCCTCTGAGGAATCTACTTTGCTCTCTGTAGTTAGACTTCAACAAGGACCCAACTTGGGTGGATATCAAATAAAAATCTGAGGAGTTTTGCTCAAATTTTATGGTGGACAAATAGTTAATCAATTTATAAAAAACGTTCGTAAATATCTGCCTAAACTTGCTGGTACCTACTGTTACTGTATTATTCATTAAAACAATATCATGCCCTTGATTATAAGCTGAAATCATTTCAGGCAGCATCTTAGCTGGATGCTGTCCATCTCCATCCATGCAGACAATTGCATCCCCTTTAGCATAATCAACTCCGGCAATCATTGCAGCTTCATGCCCAAAATTCTTAGACAATTCCAAAACATGATGTGCTACTTGTTCGTTTTGGTCTTTAGTAATTCCTTGGAGTATCTCTTGAGTATTGTCCGTACTACCATCATTTACCCATATAACTTCAAAGCGATTTTGCTTTAATTGTCCTAAAACTGGATTTAAACTTTCCCAAAAAGCAACAACACCTCCATCCTCATTATATAAAGAAACAACAATAGAAATCAGATTATTCATTCACTTAAATTCTCCATTTACACTAGCAATTTACCTGTTTTATACATTTGACATGTAGGTTTGAGTATATCGCATTAAGTTTAAATAAATATAAGAAAACTAACTAAGACACACTTGGACTGGTCCCTAAATAGCGGGAGTATTTTTTAGAAATTGATTAGAACACTCCAATCAATTTTTACATTATCAATCCATAGGCTAAATATTTTTAGCATTGTGCTCAAATACACTGTATCTTTACAAAAGAATCCAAGAAAAATTGAGTCATGATAAAAAACACATTAGTAATTGCTTTTTTAGCTTTGTTTATTGGCAGCCATGCTCAAACACCAAATTTTAGTGAGCACGTTGCTCCTATTATATACAA
>JBLIBC010000264.1:0-3892 GCA_047632015.1 Glaciecola sp. | reverse complement strand
AAATCCTGACATATTTTAAAAAAAAATAGGAGCAGACGTTATTTACTTCAACAGCAACGAGATCACTAAACGTGCAATAAAAAAAGCAGCTATTGCTACACTTAAAAATAGAATCAGACTTTTTTTATCCATTTGATACAGTGTTAGTAGAATAATACTTAATTCAAAGGTAAATAATCCTGGGAAATAGGAACAACCATTGTTTAAAAACAGGAACGGATGCTATTTAGGTTTGAGGACGAACAACTGAACTCAAAAAAATATTATATGTGATGAACCGAGGAAGTATGACGAACAACTGAACTCAAAAAAAATATTATATGTGATGAACCGAGGAAGTATGACGAACAACTGAACTCAAAAAAAATATTATATGTGAAGAACGAAAAATCATTTAAATTTACAGGGATTATAAATTTCAGTGGTGGCTTTTTACAAAGGCTTGTGATAATTAAACGATGTAAATGAGACTACTAACAACAGTATTAGCCCTAATTGTTACCTCTTCGTTATTTGGACAAAATAATGATAGCATTAATATTCCAGATTCGGCAATTATTCATTTTGCGGATTTTGATGTAATTCTCTCTGAATATGCATGGGGAAATAGTGAAAGCACAGTAGACATAGTTACTGACACGATCAATATTGCTGAGGGAATGGGATTCGATCTAGATAATCGCTTACTGAAAATAAATTCAAAATCAATTGAGGATAAATTTGAAGTGTTTGCTGCGTTTGAAACAGATTTAAGAGTTTATGTTGGCGAAAAAGAAGTGAAGGACTTGGCCGACTGGCACACTAAAGAACCATTTATTAAAATCGCAGATTCAGCTCATTTTTACTATCGCCTTCCACCGTATAATCGTGATGAAAGAGTAAAAGAAATCTCAAAAGATCTAGATGAGATCAAAGAGGCTGTGTTAAAAATTGAAGGCGAATACATTGACTCTTCCCTAGTATCAATAATAGAGTTTAAAAAATTACCTGTGACATTATGGATTAGTAAAGTTTATATACAGATTAATCATTTTGACGCGAATGGAAATAAAAAGACTTTTATAATAATTAATCAGTCTTCTTGGGGCTGTTAAAAACAAATAACAACAGTGCTAGCTTGTTTAGAGACGAGGATTTTACACAAAAAAAGCCCTGTCAGAATCATGTTCCAACAGGGCTTTCCACGGTTTGTTCCATTTACTTTTTGTTCAGAACCCAAAACTCACAATAGTATTCTGGGTGCTAATAAGTTTTATTGGAACAGTATCCTCTTAAAAATCATTTTTTACTCTTAAATGCTACTTCGTTGCCGTAACAGATATGTTAAGGGAAATATCATCTGAAAGGATCATGTCCTTCATGTAATGTACCCAAGCCACATCGTATTTTTGACGATCAAACTTTAGTGTTCCGTTAAGGCTAACATTGTTATCCGAAACATCACTTGATACAATAATAAACTCTTCGGAATTTGTTTTGCCCTTTACAGTTAAGTCTCCTGTTATTTTAGAATCATCAACAGCAGTAATAACAAATGTCGCTGTAGGAAATTCTTCGATACTGAAAAAATCACCTGTAGTCAAATGTCCTTCTAAGTTAGTTATTTGGTGTCCTTCTTCATCACTATAAGAAGCACTGTCAGTTGCAGCAATTGTGCTCATGTCAATGGTGATTTCACCACCGCTAATTTTGCCGTCTGTGACAGCTACTCCACCAGTTTTTACATTCACAACTCCTTCATGACCATAAACACCGGCTACTTCACCTTTCCATGCTACAGAGCTTTTTTCTGTGTTAACTGCGTACGTTTGAGCTTCAGCTGTTTCAACCGTTTCAGATTTTGGCTCTTCATGGTTACTTGATCCACAAGACATGCTTAATGTAGCGGTAAGCGCAGCAATCGTTAATAATTTGATGTTCATAATTTTTGTTTTAGTTGATTAATTAATTGTGATATTATTTGTTACTTGATTCGTTGACGATTTTTGAATGCATTTTCTGTTCTATCTGTTTTTAAATTAAATCTCACTAATTAAAACAGATGTTATAACGATATATGTTTTAACAAATATATATGACATGTATCTTAAGTCCAAATGTTTTGATGAATATTTTTAATAAACAACAGCGACAGGAAAAACAGGTACACACGTTGTTATTCCAAATTAACTCCTCTCCTCTCTGGATTTATTAGGTAGAATAGCGGGGAATCAATTAAGGTTAATACAAAATAGGTGCATACGTTATTATTTTACGCCAAACCTGCCATTGTTTATCCCCTCATTTGAATTCATTTCAATGGAATTCCAACTGTTCGTCCTCGCTAGGATGTTCACCAAGGTCCACGACCAAGAGATCAACTCCTCCTCTTTGACAATATAGAAACAACGACCGTTTAAATTCTATCCCTCACTCATTCCCTACCATTATTACATCTTGAGTTAGTTCTTGTTTGATTTTGATTTAGGGCGTGTATCGGCTACCTTCGTAAAAATTAAATATAAAGCTCATGAAACTTTACACTGTAGCATTGCTAGTAATTGCTTCTATCACCTTGAACGCCCAGAATATTGTGTTTAATGACGCTAATTTCAAAGCGGCTTTGATAGCGGATAGTGTGGATACGGATAAAGATGGTGAAATATCAATGGCTGAAGCTGCAGCGATAGACACTATTGACATTGTTTCAGGAAATGTATCTTCAATTGATGAATTAGGAGCATTTGTAAATGTATCTGTACTTTATTTGAGGATAAATAATTTAGATAGTTTTCCTCAGTTTTCTTTTCCAAAACTTAAATACCTTGATTTATCTAAAAACAAATTTAAGTCATTAAACATCAGCGGATTTACCGTTTTAAAGGAATTGTATTTAAACGGTAATGACTCTTTGAAGAGCGTTACGATGCTGGGATTAGATAGTCTTGAAATTTTCAACTTTACTGGTACGGCACTTAAAGTAATAGACTTTACTGGGTTAAGTAACTTAAAAATATTTAGTGCTGGCATGCAATTGGATACGCTTCACTGTCATGGAGGATATCACATTGAGCACAACACGATCTCTAGATTCAGTGGAATAAAATACCTTGATATTTCCAATCACCCTACGCAAGATAAAGTTTGGTTGTCCTGGCAAAATTTTCCTGTTGGGTTTTTAATGGCTGACAATTGTCCCAAACTTGAGACTGTGCAGTTTATCTATTCAGCAATTGGAGGGGTTTCGTTTTATAACGACACTGCACTTAAAGTAGTTCAAATGGATAAATACACAGGAAGCCAGTCCATTAAGAGTATAGTAGAAAGTACTCCTTCCCTCTTAAATTTTAGTGTTGGGCACAGGGAGGACTACGTAAACATTGGCGACACCATATCCATTGAAAACCACAACAAATTGGAATACCTTACCATATACAATGTGAATGGAATTAAAGTTAAAGGCTGTGGTAATATAATTGAAGTACAAGGACGAGCGCCTAAATGTACCGTTCAAGATTGTCCTAAATATGTAAGCATGCAAGTGTCAAACCTAGAGGAAATTATCATTGACAACTGTGCGACGTTCAGCACTTTTCCTCAAGGGTGGTCCAACACGCCATTGTTTGCTTATTCTTTGAAAAAAGTATCCATTACCAATTGCCCATCGTTGGAAAAATTAGTGATTGCATGGTACACAAGTAAAATCAACCATTTGAACTTGACAGGTTCAACGAATTTAACGCAGTTGAGTTTGGGAGGTATGGATTTGGACACTTTAGATTTAAGCACTAACAGTAAACTGACCAAGCTGGAATGCTTACTTAATCCAATTAAGAATTTGGATGTGTCTTACTTGCCAGATTTAACTTATTTGGATTGTAACACCACTAGCATGAAATCGCTGAATTTGTGT
>JBLIBC010000263.1:0-3893 GCA_047632015.1 Glaciecola sp. | reverse complement strand
GGATCGCTCTGGATTTTACTGATAAATGTGATGGTGTTCAACATGGTGGACAAGGGGAATTTCGCTAAATCAAAATGGGTAAAATTGGCAATCGTTTTTTTACTGCCTATGCTCGTTTCTGTCCTTGTAAAAAGCAAATATAATGTTGATGAATCATCACAAACATCTGAAGTGGTGGTGCTTCAACCAAACTTCAATACCTATACACAAAAAACAAGATGGGGTGACGATTATATTCCATTAATTGACCAATGGACGCGAATGATTGAAGCGTCAAAATCTGAATTGACACAAAAAACCGAATTTTTAGTTTGGCCGGAAACAGCAATTTCAGGAAACAGTCAGGAAAGTAATTTTCGTAATTTAGGAGTGTATCAGATAATGCATAAGTTTTTATCTTTTTACCCCAACTTGACTTTAGTGGCAGGGGTTGATACTTATGAATTTTGTGAGGATCAAGAAAACCCAAAAGAATACGCATCGTATAGCAGCGGTAACGGTTACTATGAACCATACAATGCTGCTTTAATGATGACTAAAGACACGGTGGCGTTTTACCATAAAAGCAAGTTTGTGCCTGGAGCTGAACAAGTTCCTTTTCCATGGTTAATTAAACCGCTGGAGCTGTTGCTAGGGGGAGTGGGATTTGGTCATTATTTTGGTCAAGAAGAACAACTACCGTTTATATCAACAAAAGGAACAAAAGCAAGTTCCGGGATTTGCTATGAATCCATTTATGGAGAACACATGGCTGAATTTGTTAACAATGGGGCACAATTGCAATTTGTAATTACTAATGACGATTGGTGGCACGATACGGAAGGTCACAGACAACATTATGATTATTCACGCCTTAGAGTAATCGAAACTAGAAAGCCGTTGGCTAGGAGTGCGAATACTGGGTTTTCTGGTTTTTTTGACATTTTCGGGAACGACACTCAAAAAACGGGATACCGTGTTAGTGCCTGTATAAAACAGGAACTAAAGTTGAATAATTATGTTACTTTTTACACTAAGCATGGTGACTTCATTGGGCGGATTGCTGCATTTTTTGCGGTCTGTTTTTTGCTTTCAATAATTGTAAGAAGAGTAACACTTAAAAAGAAGTAAATGAAAATAGTGAAACTATTGATAGTTATGCTGGTTTTCAGTGCGGTGGTAAATGCACAAAGCACTGAGTTTAATAACTCACTTGTTTGGAAAATGTACAAGCCAGGATTCGCTGATACATCTTTTATTCTTGGGACCATTCATTTGCCAATGAAAAAAGCATTCGAGGCGGTTGACACAGTGTCCAGTATATTGAAAAAAGTGGACAGGGCTTATTTTGAATTAGAATACGACCCAATGGCTTTTGCGTCTCAAGGCATGTTTTTTATTGCCAAAGAGGACAGCGAAAAAGTAAAGAATATTTTAAGCGCACAAGAGTATCAATTGCTTCAAGAAAAGTCAAAAGAATTACTGGGTGAACAAGCCATCGTAGTTGATATGCTTAAGCCGCTTGGTGTAATGTCAATGTTTGTACTATCAATGGTTCCCTCGGACACAACAGGAGCTATGGATATTCTTTTTCAGATGGAAGCAAAAAAGCAAGGCCTTAAAATAGGGGGGCTTGAAACCGCAGAACAACAAATGGAAGTCCTTAAAAAAATGAGTATTGCCGAGCAAAAAGTTGAGTTAGTGGATTTACTAACCCACTTCGAAAAGTACAGTTTGCAGTTTGACACTTTGATTAATGCATATTTAAATCATGATTTACAATTGCTTAAAAAATTAACCAATGAAAGTTTTTCAGACTCCTCTCAAGATTTCAAGGAAGAGCTTCTGGATAAAAGGAATTTAAAGATGGCTGAAAAAATCGAAAAATTAGCGAATAAAGACGCTTGCTTATTTGCCATTGGTGCTGCACATTTAGTGGGAGAACAAGGACTTTTAAATTTGCTAAAATCAAAAGGTTATGAATTAGAGGCGGTATATAGTAAATGATGCTTTGCGACCAACAGCATCGACATGATGTTTGAAAATAAACAAGCAATAACTATTCACTTAAAACACAATACATGAAAACTTGCATTTTAAAGATTACAACAATTATAGTGTTAGTCTTGGCATCATTTTCAACGGTTTTAGCTCAAGATAGTGCGCTTAAAAGTGTCACTGTCACTGGGAAATCAGAAATTACATTATCGCCCGATGAAATCATTGTAACAATTAGTTTTCAAGAATACTTCAAGGACAAGGAGGAAACTTCGGCTAATAAAGTAACAATTGAGGAACTTGAGCAAAAAGTGTTAGCTGCTGTAAACAAGGCTGGGATTGTTAAGGGAAAAATAACCAGTGGAGCGGCCACTTTAGTTAAACCGTATGATAGTGAATCAAGGTCTTACAAAAAAAGACGTTTAAATAAATCAATACTCGTTTGTGTGGGAACTACTGCGGCATATATAAAACTTACTAGGACTCTTGAATCAGAAAATTTGTTCGATACGATTATTACTGATTTTTCAATTGCAGAATACAGGCATACGAAAAAGGAAGAGTACTTGGATAAAAGCAGGAGTGAGGCTTATCAGAATGCTCTTAAAAAAGCGAAATTGATTTTGTCTACTTCTGGTCAAAAAGTTGGGAAACTTATAACCATTAAAGAGGTGATGTCAAGTGGTCGAACAAGTGGAAGTGGTGGTTTTTACATGACTAAAAGTAACTCAGCACTTGAAACTTCAGGGTTTAAACCCATTGTGATATCTTATGAAATCATTGTTGCTTTTGAAATATTGTAACACTTGAATGTTTATTGCATCTAATAGTTAAACAACATTCAATATCATGAATAATCCATTGTCGGTAACGTATTCCGAAAAAGACAATTTACAATTAGTTGATCAAGTATTAGGAGGCGATTCCAAAGCTTTGGACAAACTTGTTAACTTACACCAAGCTTTCATATACAATGTAGCTTGGAAAATGACTCATAGTAATGAGGATGCTTTGGATTTAACACAGGAAGTGCTAATTAAAGTAATCACCAAATTATCGACTTTTAAAAAGGAAAGTGCATTTAGAACTTGGTTATATCGAATCGTGTTCAATGAGTTTTTGCAATCAAAACGAAAAGCTAAAGAGGACATGTTTCCCAGTTTTGAAGTACATGATGCTCAACTAAATGCTGTTCCTGATCCTGAACTTACTCCTGAGGAAGAATTGGAATTAAAGGATTACACCAGTGAAGTGAAATTCCGTTGTACATCCGCTATGCTTATATGCTTGGACAGAGAGCATTTGGTATTGACCATAATGTGGGGGCAGAAATATTCGGTATTACTAAACAAAACTTCAGGGTTAAATTATCTAGAGCAAGAAAAGAGTTGCATAACTACATGGAGTACAGGTGTGGTTTGATAAAGAAATCCAACCCTTGCAGATGTGCTAAAAAAGCAAAAAGTGCACTAAAAATGGGTGTATTGAACGAGGATAATTTAATTTTTAAAAAATCTTACACTAAAAGTATCGGTGACTTTGTTGCTAAAAATCAGGATGAAATGCGAGAGTTGGTCGATCAGAAATACGTGGAGGTTTATCGAACACACCCTAGTAAGTCTGGGTTTGAAGCAGAATCTGTAATAAGTAAAATCATCAACGATCAAACAATAAAGAATTTATTTAAAATTTAAATTCTCCTTTTAAATATTGAAAAGTCGCTTCCGGCGACTTTTTTTGCGTGCTTTTGTAACACTTCGAATTAAAATGCATCTAATTAGTACGAAACAGTAAAAACATTAATTAATTAGAAAATGAATACAAAAAAAGAAATTTCAGCAGCGTTTCCGTTTGAGTCAAAATTCGTCGAAGTAAAAGGAAGTAAAATTCATTACATCGAAGAGGGCGAAGGTGAT
>JBLIBC010000262.1:0-3908 GCA_047632015.1 Glaciecola sp. | reverse complement strand
TTTTAATGAGTAATACTATCAAGATAATTAACTCAAGTTTTGAAACACCTAAGGTGCTTCAAAATCGTAGTGCGCTAATTCATGGTGTTTTTGCATTGAGCTTATTCCTTTTAGCAAGTCTAAATGCGAGTTCGCAAGACATTCATTTCTCTCAATTCCATGAAATCCCATTGAACATAAGCCCTTCGTTTGCAGGAAACTCTGAATCATCAAGTAAAAGAGCTGGTTTAATTTATCGTAACCAATGGAATTCCGTGAGTACCCCTTTTCAAAGCAGCGGGTTTTATGGTGATATGAAACTTTCTCCTAAATTTTTAAAAGGTGCAGGACTAGGAATTGGTGTTTTGATACTAAATGATCGATCAGGGTCTGGTGGCTTGAAGCAAAACCATTTAAACGCCATGGTTAACTATCAAAAATTCATTGATAGTAAAAAAACTATGCTCGTTGTTGCTGGACTTCAATTGGGAATATTTCAAAAAGGTTATGACCCGAGTAAATTGAACTTTGAATCAGATTATTCATATGAAACCGCTACTTTTGTTAGTAACAGTAGTTTGCAAACATTAGGAAAAACATCTATTATTTCTCCAGAACTTGGTGTCGGAGCCAGCTTTACTTATTTCAATAAAAGAGGGAAATCAACGTCTGTCGGAGTTGCATTTGCACACTTAACCACTCCTGAACAATCGTTTTTAGCTGACACTGATCCACTAAAAATAAAAACTTCTATTCATGTAAAAACAGTGAAAAGACTGAAAGATAATTTGCACTTTTACCCCATGGGAATAATAATGCTACAAAAGGAAGCTACATCATACATTGGTGGTGGACAATTTATATACTCCCTTGGAAGAGCTTTGATTGAACAAACTGATTTAAAGGCAGGTGTATTTTACAGACATAGCGATGCATTATTTTTTACTGCAGGGTTAAATCATGACAATTGGGGATTAAACTTTGGATATGACTATAACATTTCAGAATTAGGACAAGCAGCCAAAAATGTGAATGCTTTTGAGATTGCTATTTCTATTCGAAACAGGTTATTTAAAAATCAGAACAAAAAATTTATTATCCCTGGTAACAGGTTACTATAATGAGGAAATCAAGCTACATCTTCATCTTATTCGCTGTGCTTTCCTGCGCTGCATTTGGTCAGTACAGGTCTGAAACGCTAAGAAAAGCAGATATACTTTATCAGAATCACAAAATTTATGAGGCAATAGACTTGTATGTTGAAGCTATCTCGGAAACACCTCATTTGCAAGAAATTGTATACAAGGTGGCCTCCTTGTACAAAAGTAATTTTGCTTTAGTTCAAGCAGAGAAATGGTACGAGGAAGTCCTTAAATTCAAAAAGCAAGATTATGTACTCGCTAAATTCGAATACGCTATCGTGCTAAAACAATTGGGGAAGTATGAGAAAGCCATAGTAAACTTTGAAGAGTTCATTAAATATTATCGAGGTAATGACAAATCAGATTTGAGCAAAGTTGTGGAAAAACTCATTACCGGTTGTGACAGGGCAATGATGTCTGAAAAAGATGATTCATTCGAAGTTCTTAACTTGTCAAGGGCCAATTCCATTTACTCTGATTTAGCACCTTACTTATATCAAGACACTTTGTATTTTTCCAGCATCAAAACTGATACTGCACTTACTTATATAGACGACATAGGTATTAAGTTTCAAATGAGTTTACAAAAAACAGCATTTAATTTAATGGAAGACACGGCTAAGGGTAATGTGATGCCCTTTGGTCCTTCACTGGCTATTGGTGACAACTCCCATGTAGCCAATGCCACATTCACAAAAGATGGCCAAACAATGTTTTTCACCAAGTGCATCACGAACCTAGAATTCAAAAATCACTGTGACCTTTATGGCTCAAAATTGAAAGTCGGTAAATGGGAAGCACCAATTAAATTGGGACCTACTGTGAATGATAAAACCGGTCTAACCTCAAGTACTCATCCAAGTGTTGCTGCTCATCGTAAAAAAAATAAAAATGTACTTTATTTCAGTTCTAATAGAATTGGTGGTCAAGGTGGATATGACTTATGGACAGTTGACATTGACGAAAAATTTGTATGTTCCAAGGCAAAAAATTTAGGCAAAAAAATCAACACTGCTGAGGACGAAATTACCCCTAGTTACAACGAAGAAAAACAAATTTTATACTTTTCATCAAATGGTCATATAGGGTTTGGTGGGTTTGATATTTATAAGGTAAAAAAAAAGGGCCGAAAATTTAATGCCCCCTCTGCACTTAAAGGACCATTCAATACCAGCTCTGACGAACTGTATTTTCAAAACTTAGGGAACAACAAATATTTACTAGTTTCAAACAGAAACGGTGCTAAAATTTACCACAAGGATTGTGTACTTGATGACATGTTCATTATTCGGAAAAAGCAAAGAAAAAAATATTTAATTGCTAAATTATATGTTAAAGATTCTTTGCTTACTGAAGTAGATAGTTCAACCTTACAAATGATTTCTATTGACAGTAGCACAGTAATAAAAACCAATGTAGCCATTAGGGTGTATCCTGGAAAGGACTATACTCTTAGTACTAATATTAATGATTTCATTAACGATTCAAAAACAGTTTCAATAACTAAAACAAGCCCTGATACGTTGTTAGTTCAATTGACGATTGAAAAGGTAGAAGAGGAAAAAGAAATTCAATTAAAAAACATATACTTTGCTTTCAATTCAGCAGAATTAAACGATAATTCGAAGTTAGAGATTGACCAGCTACTTACTATATTAAATAATAACCCAAAATTTAAAATTGAACTTGGTGCTCATACTGATGATATAGGTAAAGACGAGGCTAATCAATCACTCTCTCAAGACAGGGCTGAATCTGTGGTAAACTACTTGGTAAGTGAAGGGATTAGAATAGAAAGACTGGTACCTAAGGGGTACGGTGAGTCGAAACCTATTGCACCAAACAAAAATAAAGATGGATCTGACAATCCAGAAGGAAGGCAGTTAAATCGACGAATTGTATTTAAAATTATTGGGGAAGTTGAAGTTTATCAATCAAGTGCGCCAATTCAAATGATTCAAACTAATGATTCTGCATACACTGATACCATCGTTCAAGAACCTGAATTGATCGATTCTCCAAAGGATACAATTCAAAAAATCAGTAACGACACTGCAGTAAAAACATCAACTGATTCAATTTTCACAAAGACAGCAGCAGCTGCTGATCTTCCAAACACGGTAGAAAAACCTGATTCTATAAACCTAACCAACAAAGATACTGTCTTATTACCTATCACAAAAGCTCCAATAATCCTAGACGACTCGCTTAAAAACAATCATAAAGTAAGTACAAAAACTGTTGTCAAAAACGTACTTACATCACAACCTGAAGATGCATCAGCGATTAAAGGCAAAGTGCGTTGGTTAAACCGACCTGCTGCACAAAGAATATCTTGTAAATCCACGATATCAATTCAATCCTTGCGGGTGATGGCAAAAGAGAAAACAGGTGTTACTTTTAAAGTAAGGGTTGTTAAAGCTTCAAATGGTAAAACGATCCATGAAAGTGAAGACTTCAACTTAGAGCCTAACAAAAACGTGTCTGCCAAACTAATGAAACTATTCGATGTTGAGATTAATTGTAAACTTGAAAAAGGTTCTTATTTTATATTCCCGATTGTCACTAAAGGAAGTTTAGCTTTTATGCCTCGATACACTAAAGAAAATAGTTTTGAAAACGGTAAAATCGTGGTTCACAAAGCTATGTATACAAGTTATACTACTGAAAAACCTATTAAATACAAGTTTGAAACAAAGGAAGAAAAAAAGAACACTTATGTTAATTACGGCCCTTTTTTGAAAATGGAATTTTTTGATCCAAGTGCACCTGTTCAAATAACTGAAA
>JBLIBC010000261.1:0-3950 GCA_047632015.1 Glaciecola sp. | reverse complement strand
TCACAAAAGTTGAATTCAAGAACAAAAGTTTTTTGAAAAAGCTTCCACTAAATGAAAGGTCAATTATTACCAGCTATGATTATTATAAGGAGCATAAAAAGGTAATGTTAAAGTAAAACTCGTTAAATGACATGGAAATCAAAATTAACAACAACTTAAAGTTAGAATCAGTTTCATTAAATGATGCTGAGCAAACCTTTCGATTAATTGATAATTCGAGAGATTATTTAAGAGAATGGCTTCCTTGGGTTGATCAGATAAAATCAGTTGATGACGTACGGAAAAACATTGAAGCTGCAATACTTCGAAATGACTTACAAGAAGGATTAGAATTAGGTCTGAAGTATAACAATAAGGTAATTGGAAGGATAGGTCTCCACTTCATAGACAAGGCCAACAATAGAACTTCAATTGGATATTGGCTATCTCCTTCATGTCAAGGAAATGGTGTGATGAGGGAGGCTGTTAAGGCATTATGCGCTTATTGTTTTGATGAATTGAATATGAATCGAATTGAAATTGCATGTGCGACTGGTAATACTAAAAGTCAATCCATTCCAACAAGACTAGGTTTTATTATTGAAGGAACTCTTCGACATAAAGAATTGCTAAACGGTAGCTATGTTGACCATAATTTATATGTCCTGTTAAAAGAGAATAGTTAATGGTTAAGAAACTAATTGGAATTTTACCAACCCTTGGAATAATACTATTTTCTGCCCTCTATTTCTATTCATCAACATTTTACCCTGGTGGCTGTCAAGCAGATTTAAACTCTTCTGGTTTTGATTGGATAAATAACTATTGGTGTAATTTAATGAACGTGCAAGGGATGAATGGTTTGGAAAACCCTGCGAGACCATTTGCCATCATGGCTATGCTCGTTCTATGCCTGAGCTTGATGCTGTTTTTTGTTCAGTTTGCACAAAAACTCATTACAACGGCACTTTGGAGATATGTTGTTCAATTTTCAGGAATCATATCAATGTTATTTGCCATTTTTATCTTCACAGAATATCACGACTTGATGACTGTGTTATCAAGTCTTTTTGGTGCCATAGTGGTCATTGGGATGATTTTCGCAATGTATAGGAGCGATATGACGTTTTATAAAGTTGTTGGAATTATGTGCTTGTTGTTGCTCGCTGTAAATAATTACATTTACTACAGTAAACAGCTAATTGAGCATTTACCATTAATTCAAAAAATAACATTCGCTGTAGTGCTGTTGTGGATAATTGGGCTAAATAATAAGATTATTAGACTAGATGAAAGAATACAATAAAATAGGATTAAACTACAATATCAATCGGTCACCAGATGAAAGAATACTAAATAGGCTTATTGAACTTCTAAACACCGATAGTAACTCACAGATTTGTGATATTGGAGCTGGTACAGGTAACTACACAAATGAAATTGCCAATAAAGGATTTATTGTTGATGCATTTGAGCCTTCTGAACAAATGATAAAACAAGCAGTTCCAAACGGCAAAGTCACTTGGCATCAACTTGGAGCAGAACAAATTACTGATACTAACAAGTATGACGGAGCAATATCAACACTCGCTATTCATCACTTTACCGACATTGACAAGTCTTTGTCAAACATTTCTAATTGCTTAAAAAGCAACGGAAACTTCGTGCTGTTTTGTGCTGACCCTAGGGAAATCGATAATGATTGTTGGTTTAAGTCCTACTTCGCAGAAATAATACAAAAAGCAAAATCCAGCTATGTACCATTAGATGAATTAACGAAAAAAATAAAACAGGAATTCGGTAAGGCACCTGCAGTTGAGGCATTTCATATTCCTCATGACATTACTGATGGTTTTTTCTATGCAGGATGGAGGACTCCTGAGAAATATGTAGATGAATCTTTCAGAAAAAGCATTTCTGTTTTTGCGAAAGCACCTCAAAATCTGATTGAAAAAGCGGTGTCAAAATTGAAAAAGGATTTGGATTCAGGTGAATGGGATTCAAATTTTGGTCATGTTAGAAAAGCAACCACGTATAATGGAGGCTACTACTTTCTCAAAGTGGAAAAATCGTAGAACCTCAACTGATAATTTAATTGAAGGTTCTAGTCATGTAGACCATTTTTCATTTTCTTTGCTTGAAAGAGGATAATTAAGTTCCATGCAAGTAATTATAATCGATAGAGAGAGTAAGTTTTACAAGCAAGCTATAGAGCTAAGAGCACAGCTATTTTTCGATAACTTCCAAAACAAAGAAGTCCTAATTAATGATATATATGAGGAATCAGCAATTCATATTGTTGTAATTAAAAATCAATTAGTAGTAGGTACGGGAAGACTGCATTTCGAGAATTCAATTGGAACTATCTCACAAATGGCAGTAGCACTTGATAATCAAAAGCAAGGTGTTGGCAAGCTTATATTAAGCTCCTTAATAGAGCATTCATCAGGAATGAAACTCAAGAAACTTTCTCTTTGTGCTAGAGAATTTGCGGTAGGTTTTTACAGTAAATTTGGTTTTCAGTCTCATGGTGAGACATATCCATCTGTTAAAACAGGAATTATTCACCAAAAAATGGAGTTGATGATTGCAAAAGGTGTTGAAGAAAATAACTTTAATCAAATTCGAATTGCTAAACCTTTGATTGGGGATTTTCCAGAATACTATGTCTACTACCTGTCACTAATTTCAACTGAAGATTTATTAAGTGAATTAGTCTTGAACAAGAGCGAGACTTTAAACTTTTTTAAGTCACTAGTTTTTGAACAAGAATCATATAAATATCAGCAAGGTAAATGGTCAGTGAAACAAGTGTTAAAACACATAATAGATTGTGAGAAGCTATACTTAGAAAGAGCCACACATTTTTCAAAATTTAGCCGAATTAATTTACCTGACTTTGACGTTAATCAGAGTATGACAGAAGTATTGGAGAAAGACCTCAATCTTAAATCATTACTGAGAGACTTTCTCAAGGTTAGACAAAAATCCATTGCTTTTTATTCAGGATTAACGTTGGAAATGTTGGATTTCAAAGGGACTGCTAGTAATATTGAATTTACTGCTAGAAGTTTGGGTTATATGACGGTAGCTCATTGTATGCATCACTTAAACGTTGTTACCACCAAATATTTAAAGTAAAAAACATTGTACCCTTTTTGACTAATATGTTTAAGATGATGGACTAAAAAATAAAAGACCTCACAATAAAACCGTCTCGGTTATTATGTCTTTCGTGTTGAAATGGTTTTTGTAGATTTGAGTATAATAATGCGACAGAACCCATATGGTTACTCTATCAAAGTTCAAACAAGAAGACTTTAAATATCTAAAAAGCTGGATAAGCAGTGAAGAAGATTTAATTCAATTTGCTGGACCTCTTTTCACATACCCCTTGACAGACCAACAACTTTTGAATTATATTCAAACTGACCACTTTAAACCATATAAAGTAACCCTGAATGAAACAGGAGAAGCAATTGGACATTGTGAATTGAATTTTGAAAATGGAAATAATCGCTTATCAAGAATTTTAATAGGGAATAAATCACTCCGAGGTAAAAAGATTGGTGAGGAAATCGTTCGAGAATTGTTGAACCTAATTTCCGTCTTCAATGATAAAGACCCAATAGACCTTAATGTCTTCTCTTGGAATAAAAATGCAATCAAGTGTTATGAAAAAGTAGGTTTTGTAATTAATGCAAACAAGGCTTCTCAATACGATAGAAATGGTGAAATTGAAGAAGTAATCAATATGGAAATACAACAACCTATCGCAACAAATTAATAGCAATGACTGATAAATTAATACACTTCGATAAGTTAGATTGGGAACAACCTCAAGAAGGTGTGAAACAAAAAATATATTCTAATGGTGACAAACAACTCAGACTTTTAAGATTTAGTGATAATTTCATTGAACATGATTGGTGCACAAAAGGTCATGTTGGTTACATATTGAGTGGTGAAAT
>JBLIBC010000260.1:0-3950 GCA_047632015.1 Glaciecola sp. | reverse complement strand
GTAAAATCAGACAAAAACACCGCTGTAAGTCAGTTTATTAAAAGGTAAGTCAGCTTGGGGGTGATACCTGAGTGCTTGTGCATGAAGATAAATATTCCCCTAGCTCAAGCCCAAAGGGGCCAAGTTAGAAGGAGAAAGTGGATACCCACTTTCGGCAATTAAAACATCCGAAGCAAAGCTTATTGCTTCTCCATCTTAATATCAAACCTCATCAATCTAATTCTTAATATCAAACCTATTGAACAACCAACTTACCTACATATTGATGACTGTCACCCCTCAGAGTCACTAAATAAACTCCTGGTGATAAATTATTATTCATTTGATATTGTCCATTGGCAACAGTGATGATTTCATCGACGACAACTCCACCTTGAATACCAAAAACCCTTAGCTTGTATACCCCAGCATCAGGAACGGTGATACTCGATGGTTTTCCAGTACTAACAGGATTAGGTGAAATGTTCAATTTAGACACATTTACTGACGTAACTGTGTTCGCTCCTTCGGGGTCAAGAATTGCATTCAAATCGATGTTTTCATCACCCGGCTCGTAAACTAAATACTGAGCATATATGGTAAACATTTCGTCATCGGTATTACCCCCCTCACAAACTTGGACAGGTGGTTCACCAGGGTTCGCAATATTAGTAGTATTATCATATATAGCTTGCCCATATAATATTGATCCTACTGGGACTACTTTTAGTTTTCTGTACACATAAAATCCTTGCCATTCAAAATCCCAATCACTAATTACGCCTAAATCAATATACTGATTGTCAGGTGTAATTGCCCATGCTCTAATTTCCTTTCCAATGAGGTGCATGTGGGGGAAAAACGACATGATTGATACTGTAGCAGATATTCCTGCAGCTCTTGCAATCGTTATCGTATCTATAATATTTGGTTCTATGCAAAAACCAGTGTATTCTAAGTAAGCATCGGCATAAACTCTTCTAACATCTAAAACAGTATCAGGATAAAAATGCAAGTTAATTTTAGTACTATCTACTGATCCTATCGAATGGTGAGGATAATGCATGGCCAAAATCAATTTTGCTCCAACTTCCAATTCAATCCCAAATTTTATAATTTCGTCGTTAGGGTATACAATTGGGTCTGAACCAGGAATGTATTCTCCTAACAATATTTTATTACTAGGGCCACCACATTTATGGCTTGTAACATCTGTTGCGAACTTATTTGGATCATCTTTAAGTTCAATATAGATTAAACAATGATGAACAATTTCTGGGTTTCCAGGTATAACCTCGATGGCTTTCACAAATTTGTTGACAGTTAATCCTGTTGGAATTGTGAAACATACATAATCATCGTAGTGGTCTGCCTGACTTGTGTAAACAGGAGCTTTTAATTGCAAATCTGGCTCCCCTAAAACATATTCACTGGTAAATACTGGTGGACTTGGAGCCAGGCTAGGATCGCCCTCTGGTGAACCTTCTGTAACCCAGTCAACAATGGTTTTAATTTCCTCAGCTGACAATGATCTATCGTGCACAAACCCTCCTTCAATATCGTCAACAGGCCACGGAGGCATTCTGCCCTTTGAAACATTATAAGCAATGCTGATATCTCGTAGTAATGCTGAACCGTAAGACATTAAGGGAAATTCCCCTATTCCCCCATCATGGTGACAACTTGAACAGTTGTCGTAAATTATCGGAGCTACATGCTCACTGTAATTAGGAATTTGGGCATTTAAAACAAAAGTAAATGCTATGATAAACAATGAAAATGTTATTGCTTTTTTCATAAAAATGATCTTACGTTGTTGTACTGAAAGATAGGGATATCTAGTCAGGAGATGAAATTATTACCAATTGATTGTCTGATGTCTTACCGAATTAAGGAAGTTTTACTCAAATTGCTCAAAGCAATGTCTCAAACGGGCGCAGTTTATATGAGTTAAGGATGGGGAAAGTTTACTAATTATCTAAAAAACAACCCACTCAAAACTTGAACGCCTGATAATTAATCAAAATTAAATTTGGTGAATATTGTCCTGAATTGCAAGAGTATAGCTTAAAGCGACAGAAACAAGAGTTCCAATACACGTGTTATTTTCCTTCCTTTAATTTTTGTAACATCCCCTTATAAATAGTGTAAAAGGAAATAACAATTCTTACTTTTTGGCAAAATTGAACACCATCGCTTTCTCTTCTCACCATACTTGCCCAACTTGCCACAACCACCTGTTACAATTTTGTGAAAAACCAGATTACGACTATTATCTTAGTATGGAAATTTTCGGATTGATTGAATATTCAAGTAATGTATCCACCACCTATGTGTTTTCAAAAAACCATTCCAACATACAGCTATCCAGATGGAAGTTCTGAGGGATTAACTGTCCAAATGGAAAGAAGTTGGTATTAGGGAAAGTGTTTTTTAGAAGTTCGAATCGGAAATGTTAGCTCGCAGCGCGACCAAAGTAAAAGACTCTGCGGAGGGTGCTCAGTTTTTGTATTCCGAAGTTGCTCTTCATAAAGCTGACGAATCAAAGGTAGGAGCTTAAAAAGAAAAAAGACTTACGTGGTGTTTATTTTCATAAGTCAATTTACAAACGTATGCTGACTCCTGTGTGATATCCAGATATATGGAATCCAAATAGCAGAATGGACAACCATTTTTACTAATTCAGCCGTTAATGACTTGACCACGATTTCGTTTTCTGAATTCATCGGACTCTCTACTAAGGCATAAAGTAGCACAATATCCAATATTAAATAAGTGATGTTAAACAGCCGGTAACCGATGTAGAAGTATCGAAAGGATCTTTTCTTTTGAAGAAATATAACAATCAGAAACACACTGCTGATAAGCAATAACATGTTTCCAAAATTCACGAACATTTCGAAATATCCTTGTAGCGGGTTAAAGTATGGTGACAACTCATTGAAGTAGTAATAATAGTAGTCGATGTTAATATCTTCAGCATACAGTTGAACCACTTCGACAATGAGTAATACTGGAGTGAGCACCACTCCTATTCCAACTAATATTAACCATCCTCGTATGCTATCATATTTTTTTTCATATTCTGCCGCAAACTGTTTTTGAAACAGTTGAAGGCATAAAAAGAACGATATTACAGCTGAGACAGTAAAAGTTAAAAGTAACAGCCAGTTAAAACCAAAAACTTCGAAGTCATCAGTTGATGAGCCCACAGAGTTGACCATGTTATTGTCAACAAAATTGACCTTGGATTTGTACTCTTCATAATCTTTAGCACCTACCTGACTTACTTTCGTCCTGAAATGATAATTAAGATGAAGTGTATTTTTTTTGACTGAAGTTTGGTAAGTGTATCGGAAAAATTTGTTGTCTTCTTTAATGAGATTTGCATCCATGTCCCAGCCATTAGATATAGTAACGAGTACATTTTGCTTGATGTTCGCTGGATAAATAATAGCAAATGGCTGCTCCCGATCATTGTCCTCGGCGTAGGATACTTTGTCGTTTAATAAAGACGGCATGTAGTCTTTCAGAATTTGGACATCGATAGTGTCGGTCTTGGTCCAATAGTCGACCATGAGGTAGTGCTCAAAAGTTTCCACCTTGTTCGCTTTAATGTCATCCATGTATTTTAAGGAATCCACGAGTTCAACCGAGTCATTAAACTTTTCATAATACACCCGGTAATTTTCCTCCATTTCGGACATGGAACTATTAGCAAATGTGTACCGGACCTCGTCAGCTTCATATCCAGTGTATACTGAATGCACTTTAAGAATGGCCTCCTTGGTTTCTTCGTTCACGTCTATTTCTTCAGTGATCACTATATTACATAACGTATCCACTGGGATCTCACTAAAACCAGCTTGTTTGTCGTCTACAAGGAACACGGCGCCGTAATACGGCACTTTTTTATTTTTAAAGTCACCTCCTTGAAACCCAATCGTAGGATCCACAAAATGAATTTTATT
>JBLIBC010000259.1:0-3966 GCA_047632015.1 Glaciecola sp. | reverse complement strand
CGTTTAAGTCGTATAAGGTTTCCTTGTCCGCGAAATACCTTCCTTCTTGGTGAGCAACAGGAATTTTGTAGGCTTGTTTAGTATTTAATAAAGCAACTGGTGCTGACTCATTGTTGTCAGCGGAGATGTTCACATTTTTACAAATAAATTTTTGAGAGTTGTTCAAAAGTAAAGCTCCAGGCAACAATCCTGATTCGCACAAAATTTGAAAACCATTGCAAACTCCCATTACAAATCCACCTTTTTCAGCAAACTTAATTACCTCGGTCATGATTGGAGAAAACCTTGCAATAGCGCCGCTTCTTAAGTAATCACCATAGGAAAATCCTCCTGGTAATAAAATGAAATCACAACCTTTAAGGTCGTGGTCTTTGTGCCAAAGCGTTTCTACTTTTTGTCCTAAAATAGTTTCCCATGCATACACCATGTCTTGATCGCAATTTGATCCCGGAAAGGTTACAACTCCAAATTTCATGTGCCAATTTCGTTAAAAATGAAGCTCAAAGTTAAATGAAAAGATGGTAGGAATTGGACAAAGTTTTCAACTTTTATTCAACAAAATAGGAAGAATTGTTTTGTTGAAAAATAGCTGTAATTCTTTGACTTTAGATAGATAAAATTAAGGTAAAAAGTCGTAATTTTGCGCCAGTTTGACTCATTCTAAATAAGAAACATGCCAAAAGATAATTCAATCAAGTCCGTTTTAATACTAGGAAGTGGACCAATCATCATCGGACAAGCCTGCGAATTTGATTATGCTGGGTCTCAAGCGTCTAAATCCTTAAGGGATGAAGGGATTGAGGTAAGTTTAATTAACTCTAATCCAGCGACCATCATGACGGATGAAGTTGTTGCTGACCATGTTTACTTGTTGCCTTTAACAACAGATTCTGTTAGGAAAATTTTGGAAGAACGTAACATTGATGCCGTACTTCCAACAATGGGAGGTCAAACAGCATTGAACTTATGTATTGAATGTGACAATGATGGTATTTGGGATGAATTTAATGTAGAGACTATCGGTGTTGATTTAGCTGCTATTGAAATTACTGAAAACAGAGATGAGTTTAGGAAGTTAATGGACAAGATTGGTGTGGGTCAAGCGCCGTCAAGAATTGTAAAGTCCTATTTACAAGGAAAAGAATTCGCTCAGGAAATCGGTTTTCCTTTAGTGATAAGACCTTCTTACACTTTAGGAGGCACAGGTGCTTCCTTTGTTCATAATAAAGAGGAATTTGACGAATTATTGAACCGCGGATTGCACGCTTCCCCAATTCATGAAGTATTAATTGACAAAGCTGTTTTAGGCTGGAAAGAATACGAACTTGAATTGTTAAGAGATAAAAACGACAACGTTGTTATTATATGCTCCATTGAAAACATGGATCCAATGGGGGTTCACACTGGTGATTCTATCACTGTTGCTCCAGCAATGACTTTATCGGATAGTACTTATCAAAGAATGAGAGACATGGCCATCTTGATGATGCGTTCCATTGGAAACTTTGCTGGTGGTTGTAATGTTCAGTTTGCTGTAAGTAACGACGAAAAAGAAGACATCATAGCCATTGAGGTTAACCCAAGAATGTCCAGGTCTTCGGCTTTAGCGTCAAAAGCAACAGGATACCCAGTCGCAAAAATTGCTACTAAATTGGCAATTGGTTACACCTTAGACGAATTGTTAAATCAAATTACACTTTCCACATCAGCTTATTTTGAGCCAACACTGGATTACGTAATCGTAAAAATACCACGTTGGAACTTTAACAAATTCCCAGGTGCTGATAAACAACTTGGACTTCAAATGAAGTCTGTTGGAGAGGTAATGGGAATTGGACGTTCGTTCCAAGAAGCACTTCAAAAAGCTTGTCAGTCATTAGAGATTGGCCGTAATGGATTAGGTGCTGATGGAAAAGAATTAAGAAACCAAGAGGAAATATTGCACAGTTTAGCACATCCTAGTTGGGACAGGTTATTTCATATTTATGACGGATTAAAACTGGGTATTCCATTAAAAACGGTCCATGAAAAAACAAGAATTGACTATTGGTTCCTAAGACAAATTGAAGAGTTGATAGGTTTAGAACGAGAAATTGAAAAATTCAGAATACCAACTTTACCTAAAGATTTGCTCTTTGAAGCAAAACAAAAAGGGTACGGTGACAGGCAAATTGCTCACCTAATAGGGTGTTTAGAAAGTCAAGTATACGAAAAGCGTGAAGCAGATAACATCCAAAGAGTTTACAAGTTAGTTGATACTTGTGCAGCTGAATTTGCAGCTGAAACACCCTACTACTATTCCACTTTTGAAATGGAAAACGAGTCGGTAAGGTCGGACAAGCCAAAAATTATAGTACTCGGAGCTGGTCCTAATAGGATCGGTCAAGGAATCGAATTTGATTATTGTTGTGTACACGGAATCCTAGCCGCTAAAGAATGTGGTTATGAAACCATCATGATTAACTGTAACCCTGAAACGGTTTCAACGGATTTTGATACGGCTGATAAATTATATTTTGAGCCGGTATTCTGGGAACACATTTACGATATCATCCGTCATGAAAAACCAGAAGGTGTTATTGTTCAACTAGGTGGTCAAACCGCTTTGAAATTAGCGGAAAAATTGGACAAATATGGAATCAAAATTTTAGGTACTAGTTATGCGGCATTAGATTTAGCAGAAGACAGAGGAAACTTCTCTGCCTTACTAGCTGAAAACGATGTGCCTTATCCAAAGTTCGGAGTAGTAGAAACTGCATCAGATGCCATTAAGCTTTCAAAAAAACTAGACTTTCCTCTTCTTGTTAGGCCTTCTTACGTATTAGGTGGACAAGGAATGAAAATCGTAATCAATGAACAAGAATTAGAAACTCATGTCATTAATTTACAAAAAGATTTACCTGGGAATCAAATTTTACTAGATCACTTTTTAGAAAATGCTATTGAAGCTGAAGCTGATGCTATTTGTGACGGTGAAACTGTGAAAATTGTGGGTATCATGGAGCACATTGAGCCTGCAGGGATTCACTCAGGGGATTCATATGCTGTACTTCCTCCTTTTTCTTTAGGTGACATTGTAATCCAACAAATTGAAGACATCACACATAAAATTGCCATTGCGCTTAAAACGAAAGGGTTAATTAACATACAATTCGCTGTCAAAAACGAAAAAGTATATGTGATTGAAGCAAACCCAAGAGCGTCAAGAACGGTACCTTTTATTGCCAAAGCATACAAAGAACCATACGTGAAATATGCTACTAAGGTGATGCTTGGAAAAGTAAAAGTGAAGGATTTAAACTTCACTCCTTTTAAAGAAGGATACGCTATTAAAGTACCTGTATTCTCTTTTGATAAGTTCCCGAATGTGAACAAGGAATTAGGACCTGAAATGAAAAGTACTGGTGAAGCAATTCACTTTATTAAAGACTTGAAGGACCCTTATTTCAAGAAGGTTTACAGTGAAAGAAATTTGTATTTGAGCCGATAGTATTAAACATAACAGAGTGGGTTTGTGGATTTAATGCTTTCACTCAATATATAATTATAATGACAACACTTTACCAAGGCAGTTTTTTGAGCACGGTTTTAATTATCGTGGCAATCTACTACGTTGGGAAGTTTTTGTTAAAGTGGTGGATCAAAAGAAAGGTCAGTTCACATGCTCAAAGAATGAAAGGTTCTGTTAATCAAACCGAGGCTAATTATAGGCGTAAAGCTGAAGGCCATGTGAGCATCAAACAAGAACAGCCTAAAAAGTCCAGTGGTGGAGCTGCAAGTTCTGGAGATTATGTCGATTTCGAAGAAGTAGATTAAAATTTAATTTTACAGTTCAAGCTCCCAAAACTCTTTTGTTGACAAGGGATTCCTTCCCAACAAGTCTTTAAACTTTTGGTTATTATGTGTGTTGTCATTACCTAACAACAAGTACTGGTCTTCGTTCATTATTGACGGGAAGAGCTTCAT
>JBLIBC010000258.1:0-3968 GCA_047632015.1 Glaciecola sp. | reverse complement strand
AACCTTGTTTGTTCATTCGTAACGAATGAGTAATTATATCACTTAATTTTGAACTTCCAATTGCTTCTCCTGTAGGCTGGGCAGCTAATATAAAATACTGTTTTGAATCACCACCTGCAGTACTTCTCATATTTTCACTTGAAGGAAAAGTATACGTAAAGCTCCCATTTGAAACTGTTACACTGTCAATAAATGATTTCGAGAGTTCATATAGGGTCGTGTAATTGCATTCTAATTTTTCATAGATGTAAACTTTTGAATCATTCTCTACAGG
This sequence comes from Glaciecola sp., assembly GCA_047632015.1. Taxonomy (GTDB): domain Bacteria; phylum Bacteroidota; class Bacteroidia; order Flavobacteriales_C; genus JBLIAZ01. The sequence continues at coordinate 3,694 of JBLIBC010000258.1, read as the reverse complement.
CATTCCTTCCATACTTAAACTAACACTTTCCCCACTACCATCTACAACTAAAACTGGTAAGTTTTGATTAAAATAGTTCAAGGTTTCTTGCGTTGATCCAACCTTAAAACTTCCTGAATCATTACAAGCTATGGAGTTATAACTAATCTTGTTTGTTCCACCAGACACATCTTTAATTCCGTAGTGTTTATTGGAACCTATGTAATTTGATCGAATAAAGTTACCTGTACTGCCGGTTCCTAAAAACATCCCATTCATTCCATTACCAACTTTCAACAAACTTGATCCACTAACATTAGAAACTCCAAAAGAGTTGGCGAAAATGTTATTGTTACTACTGGACAAAATTACTAGTCCCGACTCATAATCAATTCCAATGTCGGAGGACGAATAAACACCTTCGGAACCACAAAAAGTATTACTTGATATGACTCCTTTGTTGAAGTTTTCAAGATATATTCCCCGGCCTTGCTGCCCGTCTAAATAATTTGATTTACTTCCAAACCGATTGGAATCAACAATACTGCTGTCTTTTGCATTGATCACTTTGATACAATAACTTTCCTTTTCGACCGCGTAAAATTCATTAGCAAATAAATAGAGTTCAGCCTGTGGCGCATCTATAAATATACCGTCACTAAACAGCTTTGATTGCACAGCTCCATCTTGAGTCATTCCAAACCAATTGTACCTTATGGATACTTTCCCGTTAAAGTCATTAATGATTAATCCTTTTCCTGAACCACTTATTGAAGTTGAAGTTGGAGTACTTGGTAAAAACCAGCTAGCACTTATGATTAATGTTGCATCTGGCGCGTTTTTAATTTCTAAGGCATGTCCTAACATAGGGACCAATGATTCTGATTTATCAAATCCAAAACCTGTGCCTAACACATCAACTCTTCCCAAGGACAAAAGGCTATCAATTGTAACTGAGGCGCTATCACCATAAAAGTGTGAATACGAAAAATTAACGGTTTTTGCTTTATTAATGTGAAGTCCTGAAAGCTCTGATCCTTGGATACGAATACTGTCAATTTGATTCAAAGAAATATCAACCGAAAGTTTGCATGTTTGCAAAACAAGAAATTTAGCGTTGGTTGCCACAATGTTCCAATTATTGGGATCTTGGGCGTTAATGCTTACCATTTTAACTTCAGCATTATCTATGTACAAATTGCCAAATGTTCGGTAGATGTTTAAGTCATTACTACCATATAAAGTCACGTTTGTTTTTATGGAGTCAATGTTGGTGATGTCAATACCTCCAGTAACCGAAAAAATAACGGTATTAGAGCTTTCATTATCAGTATGAATGCTGTCAATGATACTTTTAAATGATCCACTACCAGAATTACTTGTGGTGCTTACATAATAAGTTTTTCCAAAAAGAACTTGAGTCAACAGGAAGAAAAAAATCGTTATTTTGTTCATTTTTTTTACCCAAAGATATGTCATCTTTTCCCAACATAAAAGGGTTAGCTTAAGCCAACCCTTTTATGATAATGGATAAATTTCACCTATTTAATAAATACGGTGCTACTAAAGCTTTCTTGATTACCAACAACCTTCACCTGATACATTCCTGAAGAAAATCCAGAAACATTTAAAGCTGTTTTTTTATTGACTACTTGTGAAATGATCACTTGACCAGCTTGATTCACAATACTAACTGAGGCATTTGAAACACCTTCCGATAAAACGACGTTTAATATGTCACCCACCGGATTTGGATAGCACATCAACCTGTTCTTAATCATGAATGATGAATGCGTAATGATGTCACTTTCCTTTGAAATTCCAATTGACTCTCCTGTTCGTTGTGCAGCCATAATATAATACTGTTTTGAATCACCACTGGTAGTACTTCTCAAGTTCTCAGTTGAAGGGAAATTATAGCTAAAGGCTCCGCTTGACACAGTTACACTATCTATAAATGATTTCATTAGCTCACCTAAACTATTATAACTACAACCTAATTTTTCATATATGAAAATTTTTGAACCATCACCTACAGGCATTCCATTCATACTTAGGTTAACACTTTTCCCACTACCATCTACAACTAAAACTGGTAAGTTTTGATTAAAATAGTCCAAGGTTTCTTGCGTTGATCCAACCTTAAAACTTCCTGAATCATTACAACTAATATAGTTGTAAGTGATTTTGTTTGCACCACCCGAAACGTCTTTAATTCCATAGTATTTATTGGCACCTATAAAGTTTGACTTAATTAAGTTATTCGCACTGCCGTTACCCAGCCAAATACCATTCATATTGTTGCCATTCTTTATCAAACCTGATGCAGTAAGGTATGAAACCCCAAAGGAGTTAAAGTAAATGAAATTATTACTGCTTGATAACAGTACCAATCCTGATTCATAGTCAACATTAGTATCTGAAGAGGTATTTATACCCAGGGAGCCACAAAAAGTGTTGTTTGATATGACTCCATTATTGAAGTTTTCAAGGTACATTCCACGTCCTTCTTGACCAATTAAATGGTCGTCTTCACTTCCAAACCTGCAGTGTTTAATAGTACTGCTGTCTTTAGCGTCAACTACTTTAATACAATAACTTTCTTTACCTGCCGAATAGAATACGTTACCGTCTAATTTTAATTTTCCTCCTGGGGCATTAACATAAATACCATCACCTATCAGTTTAGATTGAATAGTTAGACTCTTAGAAATACCAAACCAAGAATATGAAATGGAAATATCGCCACCAAAGTTATCAACGATGATACTTTTTCCTGATCTACTTACCGTGCTGGATGTTGGAGTAACTGGCATAAACCAGCAACTACTAATGCTCACAGAAGCTTCTGGTGAATTTTTAATTGCTAAAGCATGGCCTAACATAGGGATTACATTCTCTGCTTTGTCATGTCCAAAAGCTGTTCCCATTACCTCTATTTTTCCACCAGAAATAAGACTGTCAATCGTCACAGAAGCACTGTCTCCATAAATGTACGATGACATTAAAGAAACTGTTCTCGCTTTGATTGCCTTGACCTTAGACACCTCGGAGTTGGTTACTAATATGCTATCAATGTTATTAATTGAAATGTCATTAAAAATCTTAGAACCTTCAACTGAAAAACATTTAGCATCGCTTGAACTAATGTTCCAATCATCCCAATTTTTAGTATTAAGCATGAGTATTCTGACATCTGCATTGTTAAAGTAAAGTGTACCAGATGTACGGAATAAATACAAATCATTTCGGCCTACGATATCCACGTTTGTTTTGATGGTGTCAATGTTGGTAATGTCAATATCTCCATCAATCACAAAACCAATAACATTTGAGGTTTCCTTCTCAGCATGAATACTGTCAATTACGCTTTTGAATGAACCAGCACCACTGGTATTAATGTTATTTACTGTGTAAACTTTTCCAAAAACAACCTGAGTTAATAGGAGAAATATGATCGTTACCTTTTTCATCTTTTTTTGGTAAAGATATACCATCTTCTGACACAAAAAAAAGGTCAGTGTGAGGGACACCCTATCGTAAAAAAAAACTTGAATAGAACTACTTAGTGCCAGGTCGAAAATACCATCTTTTTCAAAAATCGATTTGTAAATAATGGGAAGCGACCGTTTTATTGCAATTTAAACGGTCGCTTCTATGTTAAAAACCTAGAGGATTGCCTTAATTATTTTACGTATTTATCTTATTCCATTAC
>JBLIBC010000257.1:0-3971 GCA_047632015.1 Glaciecola sp. | reverse complement strand
CCGGGATTGGGCGGGAATGCGGAACATAACACAAGAATATTCATCTGTTTCATGCTTGCATGAGTTTTAATAGTTCTTTTCTACATATGGCAGGCTGTAATAATTCCCTCCACGTATTCTTGGCATCTGTTCTCCAACTAGACGCATAGTTTTCGAAAACATATTGTAATCGCTGTTTTAACTCATCATTACTAAAGTTTGCGCTTAATAAAAATGGCGATTGAACTAACTCTCCGGTTCCACCTACATCGGTAGCTATGCAAGGCACTCCCATACTAAGCGCTTCCATAACACTCACTGGCAAACCCTCGTATTCGCTTGTATTAACCAATACATGTGGGTTGTATTCGTTCACAATTTTTTCAATAGCGTTTGGTGCAACCGCACCAATATTAGTCACTTGTTTATTCTTTTGTAAACCTATCTCCTTTATCACCTTCTCCGTGTATGCTATCGTTTCATCATTCAAGCGATTAGCCTCTCCTCCTATATGAATCCAATGGATATTATCTGGATAATCCCGCACTACCTCCGCTATTCTGTGAATCCTTTTTAGATGTCTAATCGTCGCAATGCTTAAAATAGTTAGGTGTATAGGTGCTTTATGACAGACTGTAAAATTTGGACAGCCCAAATAGTTCGCTGTAATTTTATCCTTCCACTTTGGGTATTTATTTTTCAAATACTCTGTGCCATGATTTGAGATGGGGAATAAGCCATTGAGTTGTTTCACTACAAAAGGTCGGAATGGAATAGCAAAAGTTGTAGTTGGCAAACGCTCTTCATACAGATCTCGTCCGTGTAAGCGTGAATATGTTTTAACAGTAGCATTGTCTTTTTTAAGAAGCGCCAAGCTTACTGCCCACATGTCGCACCAAAAGCTTAATATAGGTGTGCCAATCTCCATTTTTTCTGAGCCAATGAATTGTGCTAATTGTTTTTTCAAGCATTGTGCTTGACGCAAATAACTTAAATACTTTCTTGCTTTCAACACATATCTTACATTAAACCCATGCTGAAGCATATCGGTAAGGAACACCTTAACAATAGATGCGTTTACAGCCTCTGAATAATAATTGTCAGTCGAAAAAAAATGAAAAGCAACATTTGTTGGTAATTCAAAATCTGCCTGGCGATGTGTATGCGAAATAACAATCAGTACTTCAACTTGTTGTGCAAGCATCTCAATCTCAATTTTCACAAAACTTTGATTGGGGTTTGTCACTAAAAGAATGAATGTTTTGTTTTTAACGATCAAATCAAGGATTTTATGACACGTTTATATTCCAAAGCTACGTTACTTTCCTGTTGCTTATTTACAGTTTTCTTTTTTACTTTATTGGTTTCAAAATACTGCACCAATTCCGCATGAGATGAAAGGTGTTTTATCGCTTTACCATCGACACAATACAAAATCGATTCTTGCTTATACTCCACCGTAATGACAGGCGTATTAAACCACGTTGCTTCTATGGCTATGGTGGACCCTAACACAACTACTAAATCGGCTATTGACAATATATCGTACAATACGTCTTTACTGCCCCTCCCTTTTATTACTTCATAATTATTCGTGAAATTATGGTAATAATGGCGGTCATCACCTTTATAAGTTGGGTGCTCTTTTATCATAAAATGATTTTCCCCTAGCAAGGTTGGCAAGATTGCGTAAACATCCTTTTTTTCTTGAATTTCATCATTAATTGAAAAGAAAGCGATAACTGGTTTTGCTTGATAATAATTTTCTGTTTGAGCTAACCTGTGTTTAAACGTATACTTCGAAGCATAGTCGTTCATTAAATGCCCGCTTACTTGTAACATACTTTCTTGAATCTGGCAATTCATCAATATTTCTTTCATTTTGACATCCCAAACAAACCACTTTGAAAATTGCACATCAGCATTATTAGCTGTTTTAGCTTTAATACCATTCATGGTATTAAATGTTTTGACATCAACAGCTAGAAGCTTTTCTGATAGCAAATGAACTTCATCCTTATTTTCTCCAGCGTTAAACAAAACACACCTTGGTGCGATAGATAAGAGCCAATTTGCAATAGAGAAAAAATGATTTAGTTGTTGAACATGACTAAAAATATTACGCTGTATTACACTAGTGTCTTTACTTAATTGAGGTAAAGGGTTGTATTTTTTTCCGGGTATTTGCCCCACTAAAACAGCTTCGTATCCTTGTTGCTTAAAAATTTTGATGGTTTCGTTTTCGTTTAGGCGCTGGTTTTTTAAAACCAATAAGATTTCTGAATGCTCAAACTCAGAAATTAAGTTTTGCCACACCTCCACATCGGTATCCGATGTTATATAAAACACAATACGTTTTTGCGGTGCTACAACCTTAACCTCAGAAAGTCTTTTAAATTTAAACACCACCCATTTTGTGTTTGCTATTACCCAAGACGATAATATCCTTGGGCGAAATAAGATTTTATCTGTATTAACTTTCACCTTACTTTTCATAGCTCCATAAGCCACTTGAGCTTCTTTATGAAAAGACCAATAATTTAATTTCAGCAAAGTTGACGTTAGTGATATCCCTTCATGTACACTCCATGATTTAGGTAATTTTTTTATACGATTGATTAAAATTTCACGTAACCACCATCCCGCTGGAATCCGAAAATTTCCACCACAAATAATTTTAATACCACCCGCAACTTCCTCCACAACACTGTTACGACATACAATTATATGTACACCTACTTTTAAAGCATTACGATAACCCGATTCAGTTAACTTATCTGTTATATATGTCTTACCTAGTTTCATTGACAAGTAATCCTAAATTAATCCATTGCCAGATATAAAAGCTGTTATCACTTTTACCTTGCCAAAAATGCTGCATTTCTTTTTCAACGACTGTTTTATTCAACCATCCAGTTGTCAAAGCAACGTTAATCATGTCAACTGACCATTCTTTTAATTCATTTCTTAACCACTCGCGCTGTGGTGTTTGCAGTGGTCTTTTGGGTGCTTCAACTATATTCCCCGGCAACTTTTGACTCAAATAACTTCTCAACAATGCCTTAGTTTTATGATTGGCATATTTATAAATCAAAGGAAGATGGAAAGACCACTCAACAAGATTGTGATCTAAAAAAGGTTCCCGCAATTCGACCGAAGAGGCCATTGATATGCGATCGTTAAAACGCAAGGCACGAGGTAATTTTTTATGAAACAAATCGATGTATTGCTTCTGAAGTAGTTCATCTTTAAAAGTGAGATGAACTTGCTCTTTGGTTTGTTCAACATCTAGCAAACATGCCTCTGGTATTGTGGCTCGAGATGTCGCTCCTTGAACAACCGATTGACCCTGCTTGTAGTAATAATCATACCCTCCTAATTGCTCGTCCATTCCTTGCCCATCCAACACTACTTTTATTCCTAAATGCTTCGCTTCTTGAAATAATTTGGCATATGCCAATGTTGGAATTCCTCCGAATGGTTCGTCTTGTATTTGGGATATTTTATTCGCCAAATCAGGAATTTCTTGACTCGACAGTTTTACCTTATGCCAAGCTACACGAGTGTTTTCCAATAATTTTTCCACCCAAGGTAATTCATCATACCTTTCATCTCCGGTATAAAAAGTAAAGGCATTAATCAAAGGATTCTCTTTTGTTGTTAAGTAAGTCAGAGCAGAAGAATCAATACCTCCGCTCAGGTTTACACCAACGGGCACGTCCGATACAAATCGGTAGCCTACTGCTTTTTTTAATAAGGTGTCAAATTTTTGGATCAGATTATTATCATCTCCATCATATCCGGTCGTGTTAAAGTGGTACCACTTTGTTGTCAATAATTTTCCTGATTTATATACCTGATAATGACCCGCTTTTAGTTGAAGAACATCCTTGTAAAAAGTGGTTTCGTCATTTCCGTAACTACCATGGCGGAAGTAATTAGCCCAGGTTGATTCATTAAAAGACTTTTCACCTTTTAAATAATTAACGGCT
>JBLIBC010000256.1:0-4004 GCA_047632015.1 Glaciecola sp. | reverse complement strand
CTAGTGCTTGATAATTGGTTTAAAGTGCAATTAATTAAAGAGCTGGCTCCGTGTCCAAAATGCAAAAAAGGAATTGTTAAGAGAGGCAAGACAGCATGGGGTTGCACACTTTATGGGAATGGGTGTGAATATTTAGTAGCCTTTTAAAACTGTTGAAATTTAATCATAAAATGCATTACCTTTGCACCTAAATGGAACAATTAACCTCCTATAAAAACGCCCCTAAGTGGTTCATTTTACTGACTGATGTTGTCATTTGTTTGGCATCAATAATCATTTCGTACTTGCTCAGGTTTGATTTTCATATAAGAGAGTCTCATTTAGAGCAGGCTTATGTTCTGATTGCTGTTTTTCTGACAGTGAGAACCTTAAGTTTTATTTTGGGAAGGACATACCACGGGATAATTAGGTATACAGAAAGTCGTGATATTCAGGGACTATTCGGGATTTTAGCATTAGGAAGTTTGACTTTGCTAATTATCAACATATTCTGTTGGTATTTTGAAATTGATTTTAATATTCCTCGGACCGTAATTTTAATTGATTTTATGGTTACGTTCTTTTTAATGGTGCTTTTTAGATTAACGGTTAAGCAGGTGTACGAGCAGTATAAACACGATAACAAGGATAAAAGAGACGTGGTGATATTTGGCGCTGATGAATTAGCACACATGGTGAAAAAAGCATTAGAAAGAGATGCGGGAACAAAATATCAAGTGGTAGCTTTTGTAGATGCAGGTGAAGGTAGGGTTGGTAAAAAAATTGAAGGCGTTAAAATCATTGACGAAAGCAATTTAGAAAGTGTTTTGAAAAAAAGTGATATCCACCACATTACCATATCAGTGCAGGATTTAAACGCTGTTAAAAAGCAGCAAATTGTGGATTTGTGTTTGAAGTATAATACGAGAATTTTTGATGTTCCTCCAGCTGCAAAATGGATAAGAGGAGAATTAAGTTTTAAGCAAATTAAAAGAGTCCGGATTGAAGATTTATTAGGTAGAAAGCCCATTGTAATAAACAATGAATCTATCGAGGGCAAAACTAAAGAAAAACACATTTTAGTTACTGGTGCAGCAGGCTCTATTGGGAGTGAGCTAGTAAAACAAATAGCAACGTTTAAACCGGCTAGGCTTATTATTTTGGATCAAGCAGAAACGCCATTAAACGATTTGGACTTAACGATCAGAGAGAAATTCCCTTACATTGATATTGAAACAGTGATTACTGATGTCACCAATCCAAAACGAATGGATGAGGTTTTTTCTAAATACAAACCGAATTCCGTATATCATGCCGCAGCATATAAGCACGTTCCTATGATGGAATTGAATCCCTTAGAGGCTGTAAGAGTAAACGTTTTTGGAACTAAATTGGTTGCTGACTTGTGCGAAAGGCACAACGTGGAGACAATGGTATTAGTCTCTACAGACAAAGCAGTGAATCCTACTAACATCATGGGGGCTTCCAAGCGGATTGCTGAAATTTATATTCAAAGCTTAAACACGGGGGCTAAAACCAGTTTTGTGACAACTAGATTCGGTAATGTCTTAGGATCAAATGGTTCAGTGATTCCGCGTTTTAGAAAGCAAATCGAAGGAGGAGGTCCTATAACCGTAACCCATCCTGATGTAACCCGTTTTTTTATGACCATCCCCGAAGCTTGTCAATTAATTTTGGAGGCTGGGAGCATGGGTAAGGGTGGGGAAATTTACGTGTTTGACATGGGTGAATCAGTTAAAATTGTTGACTTGGCAAAAAAGATGATTAAGTTGTCTAGGCTTGAGTTAGGGAAAGATATTGAAATTACATTTACTGGATTAAGACCTGGGGAGAAGCTTTACGAGGAGCTGTTGAATAACAAAGAAAACACGCTTCCTACTCATCATCCAAAAATCATGATTGGAAAAGTAAGAGAGTATGAATTTGATGCTATCAATAAAACATATGCTGATCTTCATAAAAAGTTGTTGTCAAATGACGTTGACAAAACAGTACAGCTGATGAAAAAGATAGTGCCTGAGTTTATCAGTAAAAACTCTCGATTCGAGGTTTTTGATCAAAAATAGTAGTAGATTTTTTAGAGATAAAAATGCTAATGTGATTAATGTTACATAAGTTTTGAAAGCTGCGGTATACGTCGTAAATTTGCACCACTATTTTTGAAAATTCTTGTAATTTATGATGCCTACAATTCAAAATATTTTACCAATTTTAAAAGCCGCAGGCAAGGTGATTTTGGACATTTACAACAATGAAAATATTCTCGTAAATTATAAAGATGACGATAGCCCTTTAACGCAAGCAGATACAGCTGCAAATAAATTGATAGTCGAGTATTTGAATGAGCACTTTTCTTACCCTATTATATCAGAGGAAGATGAACAAATACCTTTTTCTACTCGAAAGGAATACATAACTTTTTGGTTAGTCGACCCTCTTGATGGAACAAAAGAATTCATTAATCGCAATGGAGAATTTACTGTTAACATAGCATTAATCAAAAATGGTTCGCCTGTTTTTGGTGGAATATATGTCCCTGTGCAAGATACTTTCTACTTCGGAGAAGAGGGTAAAGGAGCTTTTGTGAAAAAAGGAGCGGGGGAACTACAATCAATATCAGTTAATGAAATCGGAAGCGACTTGGTAGCTGTTGGAAGTAAATCACATGCAAAAGAGGAAGAGTCAAACTTTTATGAAAACATAGGCGTGTCAAAGGCAGTCTCTGTGGGAAGCTCATTGAAGTTTTGTATGATAGCCTCAGGACAAGCAGATGTTTACTTCAGAAGTGGTCCAACTATGGAGTGGGACACTGCAGCTGGTCACGCCATAGTGAAAGCTGCTGGCGGTGAAGTGTATAAAGATTTGGAATGTAAAGAAGTGTTTACTTACAATAAAGAAAGCCTTTTAAATGGCTCTTTTTTATGTGCGAGCAGTGCTGATATAGTAAAACAAACCCAACAGGATGAGCAATAACATATTTTCCATAAAAGATACTTTGCTTCAAAAAGCTGACAAAGAGATTATGTTGGGTCACAAAGGTGTGGTGTTATGGATGTGTGGTTTATCAGGGTCAGGAAAAAGCACCTTAGCAAGAGCGTTGGAAAATACTTTATACGAAAAAGGGATCCAAACCAAATTGTTGGATGGTGACAACTTGAGGTCTGGAATTAACGGTAATTTGAGTTTTACCAACGAGGACAGGATCGAAAACATAAGAAGAGCAGCTGAAATAGCGAAGCTTTTTGTTGAAAATGGTGAGGTAGTGATTTGTTCACTGATAAGTCCAACCATTGAAATAAGGGAACAGGCTAAAGCAATTTTAGGTGAAACAGATTTCCGGGAGGTGTACATTAATGCTTCCTTTGAAGTGTGTGCACAAAGGGATGTAAAAGGATTGTATAAAAAAGCAATGGCTGGTGAGATTAAAAATTTCACAGGATTAGATGCTCCATTTGAAGCACCTGAATCGCCATTTTTAGAATTAAATACAGGTGAGTCAAGTTTTGAATCTTGCCACAAGGAGTTAGTTAATAAAGTATTAAAAGAAATAGCATTATAACATGGCTACACATCAATTAAATCATTTAGCACAACTTGAATCTGAAGCAATTCACATATTCAGAGAGGTGGCGGAACAAATGGAAAACCCAGTGTTGTTGTTTTCAGGAGGAAAGGATTCAATTACCATGGTTCACCTTGCTTATAAAGCATTTTGGCCTGCAAAAATTCCTTTTAAATTGTTGCACATCGACACAGGTCATAATTTTCCTGAAGCATTAGCATTCCGTGACAACTTAGTAAATGAATACGGTGTTCATCTTGATGTAGGATTGGTTCAAGAGTCTATTGACAAAGGAACTGCTCGAGAGGAGAAAGGTTTAAATCCTTCAAGAAATTCATTGCAGTCAATTACATTACTTGAAAAACTTGAAGATGGGCAATATGACGCCGCTTTTGGGGGAGGAAGACGGGACGAGGAAAAAGCAAGAGCTAAAGAACGGTTT
>JBLIBC010000255.1:0-4051 GCA_047632015.1 Glaciecola sp. | reverse complement strand
TGTTAACAGCTACTAAAACCCGGAAGACTGTCTTTCAAATCAAAATAATACTGCTACTTTTAATCACCTTATTTTTTTTGACCAATGAAGTCCTCGTTAACATTTTTAGCTTGCTTGTTTAGCTTAATTTCCTACACCCAATCAGTAACAGGACAATTACTATCTGAAACTCAGGAACCTGTTCCTTTTGCTAATGTGTTGCTTTTTTCCAGTGCTGATTCAACTTTAAGCACCACAGCTTTAACAGACACTTCAGGAAGCTTTTCATTGAAGCTGCCGTCAGACACAGCTACATACTATCTACTTGTTCAAACGATGGGAAAATCTGACTTTATCAGCGAACCATTTTATGGCGAAAAGCATTTTGGTCCTGTAGCTATGAAAGATGCAGCAGTAGAACTGGAAGCTGCCAACATAGTCACCAAAAAACCTATGATTGAAAACACAGGTCGTGGTTTAGTCATGAACGTATCGGGTTCGCCAATTCTTGAAACATCAAACGGAAAAGAAATATTGGAAAAAATTCCTGGAGCTTCCCTGAACCAGGACGGAAGCATCAGTTTAAAAGGAAAGCAAAACGTAAAAATATTCATGGATGGGAAACCGACCAACATGTCCATGGACGACTTAATGAGGCTACTTGAAAACATGCCTGCCTCCGAAATTGAAAAAGTGGAAGTATTTGAAATACCACCGGCAAAATATGACGCATCGGGAAGTGCAGGTGTGATTAACATTGTTACTAAAAAAGGAATGCGAATGGGTTTAAATGGCTCCGCTGGAGTGCGAGCAGGTTATGGAAATTTTCATAAACTTTCCCCCAACTTGCGCTTGAACTACCGCAAAAAAAAGTTTAATGTATTTGGAAGTGGATGGTACTATAACAGTAAGTTCGATTACAAATCTACGGCCGACATGATCATGAAAATTGACGGAAGTGAATCCTCTTTTTTTAACGAATTCCACAAAGTTCATCACGCGATCGGATATGGTACCCGCGCAGGAATTGACTACTTTATTAATGACAAAACTACCATTGGATATTTAGCAGTACTATATAATGGAGCAACAAACGGATGGGAACCTTCAAGCGTTAAAATATTAGGACCTGCCAGTAACAATTACGACTATGTTGACGCCATTGAAAATTTCAAATATTATTGGTCAGGGCAAATACACAATGTCAACTTTAAAAGACAAATAAAGGATGGAGAATCCTTGAATTTGGACATGGATTTCGCCTTAAAAACGGGAGGAAACGACAACAGTAACCTCAACGATTACCTTTTGAATGACATACCGCTAACACCATATTACATCGAGCAAAGAGGCGTCACCAACACTACTTTTGCAGTAGCTAAATTGGATTACGAAAAAACCATTTTTAATTCTTGGGCGTTGGAAGTCGGAGCAAAATCAAGTTGGGTAAAAACAGAAAATGATTTTGAATCCTTCAACGGAACAAACGACCAAAACATCATTGAAAACTTAGGCGCATCAAATTATTTTGAATACGAGGAAGTAATTTCGTCGGCGTATGGAGTGCTAGCAAAAAAGTGGGGCGATCATTGGGCGTTTGACGCTGGCACGAGATTAGAATATACAGATGCTACAGGAGTGTCCCCCACCACTGGAACGACTTTTAACAACAGTTATTTGAACGTATTTCCAAATGTGTCAGTGGCTTATTCGGTTGCGAAAAAATACAGCTTAACTACTGCTTACACCCGAAGAATTGACCGGCCAAAATACCATCAATTAAACCCTTTTCAATCACAAACTAACCAATTCAATTTTCACCAAGGAAATCCTGAATTGCAACCCCAAATCAGTGATGTAGCAACTATTACCTACAGCTTGTTGGACGCTTTCTATTTTACTTTAAGCGGTAGTCAAATGAAAGGGTTGATGAATCAAGTGATTAAACAAGAGGAGGACTTGCAGCGTCAGGTACAGATTACCGAGAACTTGGATAAGTTTGAAAACTACAGTATCAACGCTTTTATCCCATTTAAAATTAAGAAATGGTACAGTGGAAATGTGAATGCTACAGCATATTACAACAAGATGTCGTCGGATTTAGAATGGGGATTTGTGGGCTATGAAATTTTCACGTTTAGTGTAAAAACACTGCATACTTTTAGCCTTCCAAAAGATTTCAAAATTGAAATAAGTGGTTTTTACAAGCACGACAGCTACTGGAACATTTGGTTTGTGGAACCACATTATCAGATTGATGCTGGCCTGACTAAAAAGTACAAAAGTTTTCGATTTAATATAGCTGTAAAGGATTTTTTAAACATCAGGGAAGGCAATGGTGGTGTGTTCCAAAACAGTGTGAACATGGTAACTACTTATAAGCCCGAATCTCGAAAAGTGATGTTGTCCATCAACTACAAATTCGGAAACAAAAAAGTAAAAGATGCACGTCGTCGAAGCACCGGTTCGGAGGACGTACAAAATCGATCGGGGAAGTAAAAGAACTACATCCAAGAGCAATAATTATTGTTTGACAGCCGTTGCATTTACATGACTAAAACTTTGACAATTATCACCGGACTGCTACTAGCAGCATCCCTTTTGTTTGTTTCTTGTTCAAACGGAAAGTACTGCGTCGGCGGAAAAAAGAAGTACAAGCGAATGAAAAAAGATCATGGGAACATGGTGTTTTAGCTTTCATTATCAATACTAGTCAATATTCCACTACCCTGTATTTATGATACATCAACCTGGTGTCTGTTTTATTCAGGTCCTTTTTCCAACCAATGTAGTATTTAGTAATGGGCGATAAGGATAATGATTCAATGGGTTTATGTTGAATTTGCATGATTTCGTTTGGGTAGGCTTCCTTGAGTTCTTTGAAGTTAAAATTGGGATTATTTGGGTTAGGATAAAGATCAAGCGCTCCAAATAAGTGCAGAAATTCATGAGCTATGATTGCTGGGTTTTTATTGGTGATGATGGCGTATTCAGTTTTTGGTCCATTGCTGGACGTGTGCAATGCCATTGAAGGGTAGTTTTCGTAGTAACCATTTACAAAAAACATCAGGGCAACGTGATCAGTTTCGTATAAGTCTCGTAGCCTAGCAATCAACCGTTCCACATTAACCACTTTATTTCGCGAACCCAATTTAGACTCTTTTCCTTTTTTAACCGCCCGACCAGCATACTTTGCAATTTTGTCTGCCCAGTCATCCACATGGCCTTGATGCTTCTTTTTATAAGACCCTAACAAGTTCAAATTTAAACTCAAATACCTGGGTTTAATTTTTCCTTCGTTAAGGGATATCTTATTCCTTTGGACATGCGCCTTAACCTCCAAACAAAGTGATTGGTTGTTTTCGTCGGCTTTTCGCTGAACCCAATGCATAGCAGTTTCAATAGAATCAAGCGTGGATTCTATGTCAAAATTACTCCAAGGATGGAACTGTCCTACGTCCACAAAAATGGGATATATCACCACACTATCTTTTAGCAATCCGCATACATTCCTGTTTTTGGTGACGGCTACTTGGTCATATTGATAGTGATGTCCATTGCCCGAATAAAAGGTACAGCCATACAAAAAGGAACTTGCAACGATTATAAATATAAACGATTTCATAGTGGAGTGTTTGTATCCTCTTAATGTCGAAGTATGGAAAAAGTAACCGATTATCTATTGCAATTTTCCATTGCATGGACTTCTTTGGGCCAGAAGCAGGCCTTTCTTTTGCTTGATCAAAAGAAACAAAAATCAAGCCTAGCACCTCAAAAACTACCAGCTTCCCTTTCCAAATTTTAGAAAACAGAACACAGTAGATAGTAGTGAACTGTTTTCTGCTCTCGTTCCTCGACCACAAATTTCTCAAGGAGCTGGTGCCAGTTTTTTCGCTGATGGCCTGAGCATGACGTGAATTTTAGATTTGACCAGTTCAAGTTCATGTAACCATTTGCTTGTTAGGTATTACAGTATTAAACACCCACCACTATGAAAAAATTACTACTGTTACTCACGTTATTTACCTGCTTACATTCAAACGGAAAAGACTTATCAGTTTATTTTGAAAAA
>JBLIBC010000254.1:0-4081 GCA_047632015.1 Glaciecola sp. | reverse complement strand
TGATTATGAAAACATGACAATGAACATTTTTGACATGAGGGGAAGGTTAGTTCGGTATTATCATAACTTGCAAGGTCCAACAGTGAAACTTGAATTGAGCGGACTAAGTTCAGCAATGTATATATTGCAGGTGCTGGCGGATGGGAAAGAGGTACATGTTGGGAAAATGATTAAGAGATAGTAAAATAAGTAAAAGGTAATCTATGAATGATGTGTTGGTGATTGCTTCAAACAATCAAAAAAAAATTGAAGAGGTTAAAAGTTTGTTGTCGGGGTTTGAAATTAAAAGTTTGAAAGACATTGATTGCGATGTAGACATTCCTGAAACAGCAGAAACGTTCAAGGGTAATGCTCTTTTGAAAGCAAAATACGTTTATGATAATTATCAGTTGCCTTGTTTTTCGGACGATAGTGGGTTGGTGGTAAGTGCTTTAGGTGGTGCTCCAGGAATCTATTCTGCACGGTATGCGGGTGAGGATAAAGATGATGACAAGAACATGGACAAGGTTTTGAGTAGCTTGAATGGAATTAATGACAGGTCAGCCTACTTTATTACAGTAATTTGCTACTATGATGGTAATGAAGCCAAATATTTTGAGGGGATAATCAAAGG
Organism: Glaciecola sp.; assembly: GCA_047632015.1. Taxonomy (GTDB): domain Bacteria; phylum Bacteroidota; class Bacteroidia; order Flavobacteriales_C; genus JBLIAZ01. Next base: position 3,468 of record JBLIBC010000254.1, on the reverse strand, counting down.
TGAAATTACTACCCAAAAAACAGGTGACAATGGTTTTGGTTATGATCCCATATTTTTACCTGAAGGGTCAGCAAAAACTTTTGCACAACTAACGAATGCTGAAAAAAACAGCAACAGTCACAGGGCATTAGCAGTTGGTGGTTTTGCTGAATATATTAAAAGAGTTGTTTAAATGTAATGAATGGGGTGAAATTATTGTTGTTTAGTTTATTATTTGTTTCGTGTTTTCAATCTTGTCATGTTCAGCACGACAATACTATTGGTGATGCAAATGACACAGTAAAGGCTTGTGATCGTTATGAATTGCCAAAATCAAAATACAATGTTATTTTAATAATTGGACAATCAAACACTCATAAAGGCACAGGTTTAAATTTAAATATTGATACTTGTGCAAAAGGAGTAATGCAGTTGGGTAGAATTGGTGATAGAGACCATCGGATTGTTCCTGCTGCCGAACCTTTGGATCATCATAGTCCCCAAAAGCAAAAAATAGGGTTTGGATTAACCTTCGCTAACTTATTTAAAAATGAGCTCCTTTTAACAAGCGATACATTAGTAGTAATTCCATGTGGTAAAGGCTCAACTGGATTTTGTGATAATCAGTGGAATAAAAATGATCCGTTGTACAAGGATGCTGTTCATAGGGTAAGCTACGTGATGGCAAATCACCCGGGTAGTGTACTGCAAGCTATTTTATGGCATCAAGGTGAAAAAGGCAGTGATAGGGATAATTATGAAGCATTATTGATGTCATTTATATCAGACATAAGGAAAGAGTTAAACAGTCCAAATGTGCCATTTATACTTGGGGGTATGGTTCCTTTTTGGGTTAGTGAAAATGTAAAAAGGCGTGAACAACAAAACAAAATTGAAACCGTATCCAACTCTATTTGTAACGGTGGTTATGCTGACCCAGAAGTGCCATTTGCAATTGTCAAGGAGAAAAATGATATTGACCATATTCATTTTGATGCAGCTGGTCAACGAGAAATGGGAAAGAGGTATTTTAAGGAATACCTGAAGGTTATATCCGAATGAATAGTTGACCACAGGTGCACCAATGTATACAACTTACAAATTGTTTTCTTTTAGTTTTCGGTACCTCTTTCGTGCTTCCACCACAAGCACACTTGAAGGAAAATCTAAAATTATTTTTTCGTAGTATTCAGACGCTTTCACATTGTCATTGATCACTAACTCGTAGATGGTTCCAAGTTTCATGAGTGCATCATCCACAAGAAGGTCATCATATTCCACTACTTTTATGTAGGCTTCAATAGCTTCATTCCACTGAGCCTTTTTTTCCAGTATTTGAGCTTTTAAAAAATAAGCATCATCAAGCAATGAAAGGTGGTCTGGAAAGCTTCCTGTAAGTTGGTGTAATTTGAAAAGTGCGCTGTCATTGTTTCCTTGATAAAAGTGTAAATCTGCTTTGGCATACATTTGCAATGCAACGGTATTCGTGTCCATGCCTAAGTTGTCAGATATTAACACGGATAATTGCAAAGCGTCATTAGCGATAAGTTTTGTGGTTGCTGCTTTTAACACATCCAATTGTGTTTTTGCCCAAGCGAAATTCCCTGTGTAATAATAAGCTTTTGCCACTTTAAGTTTGGCTTTGAATCCTACGGGGTCATTTTTAAATTGCTGGTTCACTTTGCCATATATTAATGCAGCTTCCCAAACTTCGTCAGTATACACATAAATATCACCCAAAAGTAGTTGGCACTGAGCTTTCTCGACAGCGTTAATCCTAGGGATTTCAATCCCTTCCTTTATTAATTCAATTGCTTCCTCATTTTTATTTTGATAAAACGATAATAGTTCAGCGTATGACCTGATGAGCTCAATCGAGTAGCTGTTTTTCCCAATTTCATTCAGCGTTTTTTTATAGGCTTTTTCAAGGGAAAGGATATCATTTTGCGATTTTACTGGGTTAGCATCAATTTTAGCTTTTAGCATGGTAACCACCTCTACTCTGGCTATCCTGTAATAATAACTTCCTTCTTTGTTGTCGATGATGTAGTTGAAACCTTGCTGAGCTGCATCGTATTGCTGATTTTTTGTAGCAAGTCGAGCTAGTTTCAGAATTCGACGCCCGTCCTCGTCGAACCTTTTGTCCAGGGATTTAGCATAAATAAAAGCGCTCGTGTAATTTTGCTCTTCGATGTACAACCAAATTAACAGTTCTAAATATGATTTTTGATCAGTCTTTTTTTGAACAATTTTTATCAGCTGACTTTTAACTCTTTTCCTTTTGTTCCCATTTTGGTCTTCAGCAAGGTGTGTGCTCAATGCATTTTTAACACCGTCCATGTATTCATCACCATATGTTAATACATGCAGCAATTCAGCAACCATTTTATTTAAGCTTTGGTTGGCTTCGTGCACCTCTGCTAATTCAAAACTAAATGGATAATTACCACGGTTTAATTTCCTGCCTTTTTCGTAGGCCTTTTCGGCAAATAAGTAGTTTTTTACCTGAAAAAACTTTTTCCCTACCTGTAGTATTTGTTCAGTATAAGGAGGGAGGTTCTTAATGATTTCCTCATTAATGATTTTTGCTTTTTTCTCCTTCCCCCACAAAGTATAAACAACGCTTAAGTCAATTTGAATAGGAGCTTTAAAGCTTGTCTTTTTTAAATGTTTTTGAACCGTTTTTTCAGCCTTACTGAAGTTGCTTTCTTTCATGTAGCACTTCAATAAATATTGATAATTTACTTTATTAGCGTCCTTTTTGTACAGCTTAAAAAACTCCTTAGCAGCTTTTGAAAATTCACCTTTATCATAATATTCATAGGCAAGATCATCATTGCTTTGAGCGGTGATAAGATGACTTACGCACACCAATACTAAAGTGAATCGCCACAGCGTACTATTCTTCCTCTTCATCATCCCAAACAACTTTAAATTTAGTGGTGCTTTCCTTTTTTGTAGCCGTGTCCTTTTTGCCAAGAATCTCGTTTATTTCTTTCTTGATAATCGTCTTAATGTCCTTCCCTTCCTGAGTCCAATTTTCTTTAACGATTTGTTTTTTAGCCTTCATGTCATAGGTGAATTTTGGATTGTCAACTGTTCCGGTCATAAGCAGCGGTAGCGTTGACGTTTTACCCGGATTTTCAATGACGCCATATTTCTCGTCAATGCTGTTCCGACTTTTTGCTTTAAAAATTTCTTTGTTTTTGATTTTAAAAAGATAATTAATTTCCTGACTAAATGAATGTTCTCCAGATACTTTTAAGTTGATCCCATTAGACTCAATTTTCATTTCAGGGATTATTACCACCTCGTTTGAAATTTCTATTTTATTTGTCAGTTTTTTAAATTTCAAGTCATCTAACGCTAACACAATGTTAAACTCGTCTTTTAAAAACTCTTGTAACTCCATCATAGGTTCGAAGTTTACAAGCTCCCCCTTACTTATGTTCACATCGGCCTGCACAAACATTTTTTTAAGATTCATGT
>JBLIBC010000253.1:0-4083 GCA_047632015.1 Glaciecola sp. | reverse complement strand
TTTATTATCTGTCAATCTCCCATCATCCAAAACTTGCAGCAAAACATTAAAAACATCAGGATGAGCTTTTTCAATCTCATCCAGCAACACCACAGAATAAGGTTTTATCCGTACTGCCTCCGTTAATTGCCCACCTTCATCGTACCCTACATATCCCGGAGGAGCGCCAACTAAACGCGATACTGAATGTTTCTCCTGGTACTCACTCATATCAATCCGCACCATTGAGTTTCTGTCGTTAAACAAATATTCACTCAACGCTTTTGCTAGTTCAGTTTTACCCACCCCAGTTGTCCCTAAAAATATAAAGGAGCCAATTGGTCGGTTTTCATCTTGAAGACCAGCCCTGTTTCTTCTAACAGCATCAGACACTGCAGTAATTGCCTCTTCTTGCCCTACCACGGTTTTATGTAAAATGCCTTCCATTTTTAATAACTTTTGAACTTCGCTTTCCAACATTTTTGAAACCGGAATTCCTGTCCACCTGCTCACCACATCAGCAATTTCCTCACTGTCCACCTCCTCTTTAACCATTTTCTCCTTACTCTGAATTTCCACTAACTCAGTTTTGCTATTTTCAAGTATAGCTTCTTGCTCTTTTAATCTTCCGTATCTGATTTCAGCAACTTTACCAAAATCCCCTGCGCGCTCTGCCTGCTCAGCTTCCAAATTCAGCTGTTCTAATTTTTCTTTAGCGCTTTGAATAGCATCAATTACTTTTTTCTCCGACTCCCATTTCGCCTTTAAAGCTCCCTTTTCCTCATTTAAATTAGCTAACTCTTGTACTACTTTCTTCAATTGACTTTTCGTTCCATCACGCTTAATTGCCTCTCTTTCAATTTCCAACTGCATGATTTTTCGCTCCAGATTCTCTAACTCTTCAGGTTTAGAATTAATTTCCATCCTCACCTTTGCAGCCGCCTCGTCAATCAAATCAATTGCTTTATCTGGCAAAAACCTGTCGGTAATGTACCGTTGTGACAATTCCACAGCAGCAATTACTGCTTCATCCTTAATCTGAACTTTATGATGATTTTCGTACTTTTCCTTTAACCCCCTTAATATGGACACTGCATCCTCCATATTTGGCTCATTTACCACCACTTTTTGAAAACGCCTTTCCAAAGCTTTATCCTTTTCAAAATACTTTTGGTACTCACTAAGTGTAGTAGCTCCAATTGACCGTAATTCTCCACGAGCCAAGGCAGGTTTCAATATGTTAGCTGCATCCATAGCCCCTTCTCCTCCACCTCCAGCACCAACTAATGTGTGGATTTCATCAATGAATAAAATAATATCTCCGTCGGCTTGAGTTACTTCTTTAATAACAGCTTTCAATCGTTCTTCAAATTCTCCCTTAAACTTTGCACCAGCAATCAATGAACTAATATCCAGTGAAAAAAGCAACTTGTCTTTTAAATTATCTGGTACATCTCCGTTGATAATCCTATGCGCTAACCCTTCTGCTATAGCTGTTTTACCAACTCCCGGCTCACCAATTAGTATTGGATTATTTTTTGTTCTTCGGGAAAGAATTTGCAGCACCCTTCTGATCTCCTCATCTCGGCCAATGACCGGATCCAACTTTCCTTTCCTTGCCATTTCATTTAAGTTATTGGCATATTTATTTAGAGAGTTGTAAGTTTCCTCCTGTGATGCCGAAGTTACTTTTTCTCCTTTTCTCAATTCATCAATTGCAGCTTTCAAACCCTTTTCATTCAAGCCTGAGTCCTTTAATAATTGTGAAGCGCTATCCGAAGTTCCTAAAGCACCTACCCATAAATGTTCAATAGTTAGGTATTCATCTCCCATTTTCCGCATGAATTTCATGCCTTTATTAATAGCTTCCGAAGTAAACCGAGCTAAAACTGGATCACCTCCAGAAACTTTTGGGTAAGACTTTATTATCCCATCCACAGCTTGAGTTATTGCAGTAATATTAACGCTCAATTTGTTAAACAAAAACGGCGTCACGTTTTCATCTACTTCCATTATTCCTTTTAATAAATGACCCAATTCAATATTTTGAGTATCGTTATCCGTTCCAATTTGCTGCCCTCTAGCAATTGCCTCCTGTGTTTTTATAGTGAAATTATTTGTGTTCATTTTTCTTGATTTATAGATTCTCTACTTAATGACAATTATTAATCCGTTTGTGGTTTTTACTGTAAAAATGAAGTTTTGACATAACACCTTGTTAAACAGTGACTTTATGACTTGATAATTTAATTAAATATGAAGTTATGACAGGACAGAAACAACCTCGCGCTTAAATATTGAAGTTACAAAACCCGTATTTTCCCATTTACATAAAATTGAGGAGCACATAATTATTGCACATTTAATCATGCATGTACTATACACCTTAAAGACAGCTTTAGTAAGACTTGTTTTATTAATCTTGCAAAGCAAACACTTGCTTTAATAAATCAGTAGTCCTTGAATTCAAGTTTCCACGAATTTTTTTTTCTTCCACAGTGATCATTTTAAAAACTCCAATCAAAGCTTTTCTTGTGACATAGTCTTTTAAATCAGGATTTGCTTTACTTGTAAAGGAAATCCTGTTATACTTGGTTATCATGACATTCCATGCCTCATCAGCTCCTACTTTTGCCAAAGATTTCTCCACCTGAGGGTAAAATTTTTGATATAATGAATCATTAGTTTTTTTATACAAATAAGTAGTTGCTGAACTATCATTTCCCATCAGAATAGATTTTGCATCTGCAAAACTCATAGTAGAAATTGCGTGTGCAAAAATTGGTACAGACTCCTTAACAGCATCTTCAGCAGCACGGTTTAATAATTCTACTCCTTTATCTGTAAGTCCGCTCATCCCAATAGAATTTAACCTACCTGCTAATCGCACTAATCCCGAAGGCAACTTAATTTTTACAGCTGCATTTCCATAAAAACCGTCTGTACTTGTTAATTTTGAAACTTGTTTTTTGACCCCATTATCTAAAGCTTCCTTTAGCCCATTGCCTATTTGTAAATTTGTCAAGCCTTTTGGCTGAATAACCACGGTGTCAGACACTTTTTGTAATTCGACGCATCCAAAAAGCAAGGTTACAGCACAAAGTAATATCGTCTTGTTCATCTAGTTATATTTTCCGCCTAAGTTATAATAATTCAATTGTATCCTTTGCAACAATATTCTATCTAATGTACTAATCTCATCCGCTGCAACATGCTAACTTTAAGACAAAAAAACGGAGACTAGCTCCACTTTTCTTGATGTGCCCTAGACTGGACTGTTCATACACACTACACTTCCCCTGACTTGTTCGTCGCTTCAGCTCCTCGGTTCAAACCAGACCCTGATTCAAGCCCAGTCTAGGGCACAAAAAAACGGAGACTAGCTCCGTTTTTGTTGATGTGCCCTAGACTGGACTCGAACCAGCACGCCGTAAAGCACAAGCCCCTCAAGCCTGCATGTCTACCAATTTCACCACTAGGGCAGTGATAATGTGATGCGAAAATACACTTAATTAAACTTAATCCAAACTAGCTAATCCGAATTTTATTTCGGCATATGAATATTTGGTTCCAAGAGCCTCTTTAATTTCGCCCAGTTTATCCGTTTTCAACTCATTGAATTTCTCCTTAATAACTTGAAGTTTTTCCAAACTCACAAAATCTAAGGCGTCTAACTCCCCTTGCCCAACATAATATGCTAAATGCCCTTCGATGGTTTGCACATTATAATCTCGTTCTTTAGCAATGTCCTTAATGCTTTTCCCTTCCTTGTACATTTCGTATGACACCAATTTGGTATTTACTTTAGGGGCGGTTTTGATTGCCCTTCCACTTCGTGTATTTCCTGTTTTTTCACTTGCTTTCGTTATTTTTCCCTCCCGCTCAGACTCCTCTAAAACGGCCACCTTTTCTTTTGTCAGCATGGTATTAGCAATCAATGAGTCGCACAATGCTATGGCTTTTTGAAACTGCATTTGCTTATTAAAAAACAACGCCTCCACCCCCAGCAATTCCTTTACATAAGCTTTTGCTCCTTTCGCTTTTTTCAATTCATCAATGTGCTTAAACACTTCCTTAGAATATTCTTGAAAAGTAGGCCCAAAG